>JABCZY010000006.1 GCA_013289395.1 Bacteroidota bacterium | reverse complement strand
TGGAATTAGGAGGTAAAAACCCTGTAATGGTTTTTGCTGATTGCGATTGGGATAAAATGATGAAGACCACTGTTAATTCTTCTTTTACCAACCAAGGCGAAATATGCCTGTGTGGTTCGCGCATAATGGTTGAGAAAAGCGTGTACGAAAAATTCAAAAAAGAATTTACCGAAAAAGTAGAAGCGCTTAAGGTTGGTGACCCGATGAATGATAGTAACAGGCTAGGCGCTATTGTTTCAAAACCGCATTACGATAAAATATTATCATACATTGAACTTGCAAAACAGGAAGGTGGGAACATACTTTGTGGTGGAAATTCACTGAAGCTGCAAGGCGAACAAAAGGATGGTTGGTATATTGAACCTACTGTTATTGAAGGACTGACATACAACTGCCGAACCAATATGGAAGAAATATTCGGCCCTGTTGTTACTATAATGCCATTTGAAACAGAAGAAGAAGCATTGAAATACGCTAATGCTACAGAATATGGGCTTACCTCAATGCTATGGACCGAAAACCTTACACGTGCACATACATTGGCGGCTAAGTTACGTTCCGGCATAGTATGGATCAACTGCTGGTTACTGCGTGACCTGCGTACGCCATTTGGTGGTAGTAAGAACTCAGGTGTTGGCCGCGAAGGTGGGTGGGAAGCATTGCGCTTTTTTACCGAACCTAAAAATGTTTGCATAAAACTGTAAAGACACTGATGAAAAATCCTGTATGGGCACTCCTCTTTCTACTGTTTTTTTCTTTTAGTCAGGGGCAGGATAGTGTTCATTTTTATAAAGTAAATCGCGATTCGGTAAAGGCTGCTATATCCGATCCGGCAAAGCCTACCTATTACTCCAAACTACTAAAGCGCCTGAATGAGTTTGACACAACCTTAACTCCCACCGATTACCGCTTGTTATATTATGGTTATGTATTTGATAACGGTTATTCCGCTTATGGAAGTACTGAAAAGGGAAAAATATATAAGCTGCTCGACGATAAAAAATACCTTGCTGCCTTAAATCTTTCCGATTCTGTTCTTAAAAGCATGCCTGTTTCGCTATCGGCTAATCTTGTAAAGCTGGTGGTACTTTATACCATGAGCCCTGATGAAAGAAGTGAATACAATAAATGGAAATGGCGTTATCACTGCTTGCGGGATGCAGTATTATCAACAGGTAACGGACTTACATGTGAAACCGCATTCAAAACTATTTTTGTTCCTGACGAATATGACCTGATTCGCTATTTCGAAATTGAAGAAACAACACAATACCTGGTTGGCGATTGTGATATGTTCGACATTAAATCGGCTAAGTATTTTGATGCCAAAAACATTTACTTCGATACTTCTGAAACGCTTAAACAGCTTGACGATATGTTCAAGAAAAAGGATAAATGATCCTTTTTGCCAAGTAACACATTTGAATTTGTGACACAAATCCTTGCAGGTATCTGTTTTTTTTCATATTCTTGTATTCATTGATTCACAAAACCTCCATTCTTTAGACTACAGACTATTGAAAAAGACTTACCCCTACTCCATTAACATTGTAATTGCTTCTATATCAGTAATTATTAGTGTTACCTATATCGGGCTTACCGTTATGCCATTTATAGATCATTTAAAATGTGCATCGTGTGGAGATGTTACCCTTGCATATCTTGTTCACTATTGGTACCGGTGGTGCCTTTATAGCATTTTATTGCTGGCTGCATTCAGGTTATATTCAAAACTGCTTGGTGCAAGAAGGCTATATTATATTTTCTTTTCGGGAGCAATTATAATAGCCATAATGGATATTCTAAATGGATTCAAGGATATGGACAAATACGATATTTCGCTTGATTTTGTAATACCTATCTGTGCCTCACTAATAGGATTCCTTTACTTTACTAGGATATATAAAGCTACGATCCGTTACAGGTAAAATACTTTACAATTTTATTTTAGGCTCCACAAACTCAATAAGTTTTTTCAGGCAATCTTCGTACGAATGATTATGCGTGTCTATTTCCAATTCGGGAGAAAGAGGAGCATCGAATGGAGCGGAAATACCCGTAAAGTCTTTTATTTCGCCTTTGCGGGCTTTTGCGTACAAGCCTTTGGTATCTCTCTTTTCACACTCTTCCAAGGGTGTATTTACATACACGCAATTAAAATCTTTTTCACCAATTATATTTTTTGCAAGCTGGCGCAATTCTTCCGATGGGCTAACAAAAGAGTTGATGGTTATCACTCCCCCGTTTACAAATAGTTTTGCTATTTCAGCAATGCGCCTGATATTTTCTACCCGGTCCTTTTCTGAAAAACCAAGGTCTTTATTAATGCCTGAGCGAACATTATCACCGTCGAGCAGATAAGTTAAATGGCCTTTATCGTTCAGGTATTTTTCAAGCCCTATAGCAAGTGTTGTTTTGCCTGAGCCTGAAAGGCCCGTCATCCAAATAACTATTCCGCGTTGTTTAAGAAGCGCTTCCTTCTTGCTTCTATCCAGTACTTTATCGAATATAGGAAAAATATTATTTCCGGGCATTCGTTAATTGGTTGTTGCGGGCCATGTATTGTTACTGCGGTCGGCATCCGGCATTACCTTATCAGGGTCAATGGTTACTGAAGTAATGGTGCTGGTAGAATTGTAGTGGAACTTCCATACACCCAAGGCCTGCCATATTTCAGCCGGCAAGGTTACTCTGCCGGTATGGCCGTTTGATTCTTTCACTTCAATAATCACAGGCATTACCATTTGTTTATTATTCTTAATAGTAATTTCTGCTCCCTTGGTTCCATTTACAGTATCGCCTGCAGAATACTTAACCTCGCTTACCGATTGGTCCAACTGCCAGCTCTTGAATATCCATTCTTTCCAAAACCAGTTCAGGTCCTCACCTGTACCTTCATTCATACTGCGGAAAAAATCTTTTGGTGTAGGGTGTTTGAATGCCCAACGATTAATGTAACTATGGAATGCATAGTCAAAGCGGTCGTGTCCTACCACATATTCTCTCAGCAAATACAATGCTTCACCGGGTTTGAAGTAACATAGCATACCAATATCTCTTTGTGGCATACAATCTTCATACGTCATTACAACATTGCTATCGCGTTTAGCAAAGCCAATTAACTGATCGGGAGTTTGTGCCTTATTATACTCACCTTTATTAAAGTTCTGGCCTGAGTATATATTTATAAAGGTGTTAAAGCCTTCATCCATCCATGCATATTTACGTTCGTTAGAACCCACCAGCATAGGGAACCAGTTATGTCCAAATTCGTGTGTAGTAACAAAAAATAGTTGCGACATTTTCGATTTCCATCCGCAGAATACTATACCAGGATATTCCATGCCATGCACATTACCGGCAATGTTTGACGCACATGGCCAAGGAAACACATAATATGTCTTTGAATAAAATTCAATGGAGGCCTTTACATATTCTGTTGATCTGCCCCAGCTTGAATCGTCTTTACACTCAATAGGGTAGAAAGACATTGACATACATTTTTTGCCGGTAGGTAGATTAATTCTGGCAGCATCCCATATAAATGCTGTTGAGCAAGCCCATGAAGCATCACGCGTATTACTTATTTTATAATGCCATGTTACATTGCCATTCGATTTCAAATGAGTGGATGGTTTTCCGATTTCGTCAACACCTACAATAGTAACCTTTGCATCACTTGCTTTGGCTTTATTAAGCCTGTCTATTTCAGTTTGTGTTAGTACCTCAGTTGGGTTTTGCAATTCACCTGAACCTGCTACGATCATATCTGAAGGAACGGTAACAGAAAAATCAATATCGCCGTATTCCAGGTAGAATTCAGCAGCACCTAAATAAGGTTCAATGTTCCAGCCTTCTACTTCATCGTACACGCACATGCGTGGGTACCATTGTGCGATCTCATATATTCTGCCCTTTTGTGTTTCTGTCATTCCCATTCTGTCAGAACCATCAGGTGGTATTTTAAAGCTATATGCAATCTTTATGGTCATCTTATCTCCCTTGGCTTTCATAGGAGTTTTAAGTCTTATCTGCATACGGGTATCAGTAATTACATAATCAGTAATGGCTGTAGTTTCAGGTCCTTTAGCACCATTCTTTACTATGCTTACTGAACTTATACTATCTCCTCCTGAGAATTCAACATTACCAAAACGGCCACCACCAATAGGGGTTTTAAAATGCCCGCGTGAAGAAGTTGAAAAAAGGTTCTGATCGAGCTGTAGCCACAGATAATTCAGTTCATCGGGGCTATTGTTGGTATAGGTTATTTCAACTGTACCGATAATAGATTTTGTATTCGTATCCAGAGTGGCTGCTATTTTATAATCAGCTCTGTTCTGCCAATACATTGGCCCAGGAGCACCACTACCACTGCGGTATGGTTGACCGGGTTCGTACATAAAAGTAGGATCGAATGTTTCATGTGGTATGTACCCCGGAGTTTGTGTCTTATCTACAAAATTTCCGAATGAGCCTCTTGCTCTGCGCATCTTTCCTTTAGAGGTATCTAATGTGCCACTTGTAACAGTTTTAACCTTCTGGGTGTCTTTACTATTGTTTTGGGCCTTAGCCAAATGGCCGCTTATTACCAATGATAAAATCGTAATTGTAGATGCTATTTTCATAAAAGGGAATAATTATAAGAACAACGAAAATAGGAAAAATCCCTTTCAGCGATTACGTAAACCCTTTTTTACGTACAAAATAACCTGTCCGTTCTGCCCATTTGAGCTCGTATCCGACACAAATTTATGCTGAGGCTCAGTGTATAACTCAGGAATATTATTAACCGTAGCATCATTTAAGGGAAATACAATTGTATCGTATACTGCTTGTTTGTGGAATTTATCAAAAACTCCCGGCATCATGGTTAATGCATATCGTCGAGAAATAATATCGGGAGACAATAGAGAATCTGAGGCAATATTGTTACACATATTGCCAACTATCACCTTACTTTTTAAGTAATACATGTAAGATGTTTCTTCGTAATTAGTGGCAATAACCAACTTATCTGTTTCAGTGAAATTTGATTTTATAAATGGAATTGTATAATCCAGTGGCCCTTTATATTGATGTGTCATTTCAAATAAGTGCGATCTTAAATACGGCAAATTCATTAAAACCGTGTAAGAAAATAAACCACTAAATGTAATTATGAGAACTACTGTTTTGGCATTAAATATGTTCTTCTGGTCATTTAAGAATAATTTGAACAGAAGAAAAAAGTCAAAGATTGCCGAAAGACATAAAACAGGTTGCATATATATAAGATACCTGGAGAATATTCCTGTTGGAATTTTAGGAATACTGAAAACAAAAACAATAAATAACAGGGTAAAATAGTTTGAGGCTTTAAAAAGCGGGCTATTTAAAGTCATTACTTTTTTAATATTCAGCAGAATGCCAATCCTCATAGCCAGGGCAAGCCAGAATAATTCACGGTTTTCGAAATACCCTATAACAAGAGCCAAGTATGTTTTATAAACTGAGAAATTAAAGTTAAGATCACTATAATTAACCTCTGCTCTTGCAAATGTCTTGAAATATATAAGCAAGGGAGAAACAGCAAAAAAAGCAATTGCAAGAGAAACAATAACGGGCAATGACTTTTTAAATGAGTCCATGAGTTTCTTAGTTTTAACATACTCGAATACCATCATAATAATTTCTGATAACCCTATACTTAAAGAAAAAATAAAATACAAAGGAGAAAAGGTATTAAACAATAACCAGGAAGAGGCCGAAAGCAGGAAAATGAAAAGTATATTATTGAATGGTTTATAAAACCTATAGCGAACATATATTGAGAGTAGAAACGCACTTATGAAAAACGCAATTGAATAATATCGCACCTCTTTCAAATGAAGAAGTAAAGTGCAAGAAGTAAACTCACATAACAGAAAGATGAAAATGAAAATCTGTTTTGTAAATCCGTTTGTAAAAAGTCCTGACATAAAGTATATTAATAAAAATATACCGGCTATACCTATAAAGGCAAAGGTAGATCTGACTATACCTGTTTTAGTGTACATATCATCTGCTTTATCTGCAAGAGCATAACCTATCGTGCCGTAATAATACTGCCCCCAACTGGCACCTCCTATAAATGCATCGTCTTCTTCATTCACAGCCATTTTCGGGTCAGTGCAATACAAATCATTCAATGTATTTTTACCATCGTGAGATTTTGGATAACCATACTGCAAAACTCTTTCAGTTCCCATAATGGTCATACTCTCATCGGCCCAAAACAGTGGATACGAAATGTTCTTAAATACACATACAATTAAAACAAGGCCTAATATCAGGTTCGATATTTTCAGAAATATAAAATACTTCTTCATGCTTGATTTTATCGAAATTCAATGAATTGAATTTCATTTCCTGTGTAAAAATAAATGATTATTCTGATTATCAGGTAATAAGATAATATCTCTTAGATGTATTACTACTGCTCGCCACCACCCATATCAGGTCCGGTATCAACAGCATTGTTCTTCCTTTTAAAGAGTGTAAAGTCAGTTTGCCCGAATTTATAGCTGAATGTAAGCTGGTAGAAACGAGGGTCTCTGCGACGTGAGGTTGTTTCATAATAAAGTGGAACACCAACTGGGTTAGCAGCCAATACGTTGGTTCCTGAAACAGATGTACCAAATACGTCTTTTATATTGAAGGTAAGAGATAGTTTACTATTCTTAAAAAACTCCTTTTTCAAAGCAACATCCACAGAATAGTTTGGGTCAATGTAACCACTGGCAGAAGGTGTAATGCCACCACCCATACCACCGCCACCCATCATACCGCCGCCGCCCCAGCGGCCACCACCACCACCGCCCGGTGCAACTTCTGCCTTAGACATGTAATTGCCATTTAACTGTAAACTAAAGCCCTTAGGAAATTTGTATGAAAGATTAAGTTTAGCGAAATAGCTGAGGAATTTTTTAGCCGTATCAGGAATATTAAGATTAGTAGCATTAATACCAGATTCAAACAGATTGATGTTACCTGTTACATCTAAAGATCCGAATGAGTTTTGAGATGTAAGTTCCAATCCCTCTGAATATGCATAATTGGCATTCTCATAGGTGCTGAAATACTGTACTTGTCTCAACTGTTCATTATTCACCTCTGAATCTAATTGTGTTGCAATAATGTTGTAAGTGATCTTGTAGTACGCTGAAATAAGAATATTATTCCTTTTATCGAAATTCTTTATCAGGTTCAATTCGAAAGAGTTTTGATACGCAGGTTTCAGGTTAGGGTTGCCTATCTGCACATTTTCAGAATTAGAGTAATTGTTCACCACCAACTGGCTAAAATTCGGACGGGTAATATGTGTAGTATAGCTAAATTGCAAGTCAGCATTATCTGTTAGATGATAGGTGGCAAATGCACTTGGGAAAAAATACAAAAGATTTTGTGGTGCAAGTTTTAATGTAGTAGTAGTATCAACAACTTGTCCACTGTAAAAAGATTGCTCCACTCTTGCTGCAGCCTGAGTGCTTAACTTAGCACCAAAATCGTGGCTATAGCTAAAATACGCCGCATATATCTCTGAGTTGTATGTAGTGGTATTGCTTTCTTTACCTAATTCAAAATTATCTGCTAAAATAGTATTGACACTATTAACACCATTTACGGTAGCCATAACACCGCTTTCAATTTTCGACTTAGTTGTTACCGGATCAGTAAAATCTACCTTACCAACATAATATGAGCTTGAACCATTACTTTGCTGCACTTCCGGTATGGTAAACATTACGCCATTTATGTTTGATGTTGTAATATCATAGTTGCCCGTTCCGGTTGTGCTTCCTTCATTGGCCGTAATGTTAGCTGTAATATTTTCTTCGTCCTTAGGGAAAAGATGCTTGAATAGTAATGAACCACCCACGTTATTAAATATCCTGTTCGAGTTTGAATTTTCATAGGTCCACGACATTGGAGAAGTACCAGCTACCGGATACTTGCCTTTAGGCTCTAAGCTATCGGTTGTGGTATGTAACAGGTCAAGTGAATTAAAATGTCCTGTTCCATATGTACCTGTAACTGTAAGTGTATTACGGTTATCAATAAAATAATCGAAACCACCGCGTGCAAATGCAAAATAGCCGTTCATCGTATTGGTGTCGTGCTGCCAGGTATTTGTAGGTATTGCATCAGCGGCTCTTGAAGCACTGGTAGCGGTATCAGCCATTTTTGTTTCGCTTCCATACATTTTATGTTCCATTGCCTTATAGAACACATTGGCAAAAAAGTTCATTTTATTCTGGCGCAAATTAATATCTCCACCTGCGCTAAGTTTGCCGTACTCATCAATTCCACCACGGGCATCACCGCTGTAGCCCATGCTACGGTTATGCTTCATCACAATATTTATAATACCCCCCGAACCTGCTGAGGCATCATACTTTGCTGATGGATTCGTGATCACTTCTATCTTATCAATTCCATCTGCCGGTATCTGGTCAATGGTTAATGTGCTTGGTACTCCATCTACATATATCTGCGGTGATGAGTTGCGCAGTGTTACGTTTCCATCAATATCCACATTCACGGCCGGAATTGTTTTCAACACATCTTCGGCGGTTCCGCCTGCACTGGTAAGGCTTTTGCCTACATCAAAAATTCTCTTATCAAGTTTTATTTCCTCCTGTGGTGGATCTCCGCTCACTGTAACTGCTTTTAATTGCTGAGAAGAAGAACTCATTTTAATATTACCCAGGTCTTTATCTACAATATCAATCACACCTTCAAGGCCTGCAGTAGGATTGCTCATATCGGCATTACTTTGGGCAGCTTTCATTTTTTTTGCAGCTTTTGCCATCTTGCTGATATCAAAAGTTAGGGTTCGCGTGTACATATTATAACCTATAGAGCTAATTTGCAGGGTATATTGTACAGGTGAGAACATAGGACCCATAACCGGCAATTTCTCAAGGCTGAACTCTCCGTTATCGGTTGTAAGCTGGCCGGCAATAATTTTTACTTTCATAGTTTGTGAGGCCGAATCCCACATAGGTGCAGTAAGTTGAACTGCTGCAAAAGGAATAACACTTCCAGTGGCACTGTCAATTACCTTACCATAAAAGTGGCCAGAGTTCATTTGGCTTTTCATGGCACCTGATCCACCACCCATACCGCCCATCATTTGGGCATTTACGGTAAGTGATACAAGGAACAGTGCGAGTACGTTTACAATTGAAAGCCTTTTCATAACTGGAGTTTTAGGGTCTGCAAATCTACAAAGAATCATGATGTCCTGCACCCGCATGATTATCCAATGAATGGTTCATCCTTCTGGTCATATTTTGCATCAGATCATCGTATTTCTTCTTTTGTTCGGGAGTACATAACTGCCTGATTGCTATAGAACTTCTGAAGAATTCCTTTTGGATTGCAACTCGCAGTATACCCACCGAGTCAGCATACACGAACGCATGTATACTATCTGGTGAATCTTGTGACATGCATTTAAAAATATCTCTTTGCAGGCGGTTTACTTCCATTTCATATTTGTGCATTCTGTCAGCATGCTCATGGAATATCTTTTCTGTCTTCGCACTTTGACTGGAATCGAAATTCAATTGCCTGGTAAGGAACATTCCTCCCTTATCATGCAAACCCATATTGTGAAAGTCACCGGCATGATGCATACGGTTGTGCTGTTTCATTTTGCTCATCCACCAGGTACCTATAAATGCAAGGTTCAGCACCAGCATTACTATAAGTATTGTATTTGTTATTCGGGTATTCATCTAATTCTGTTTATAAATTTCTGCAATTGCAGTCTCTGAAGCTCCCGTGAAAACCTCCATAATTTCCACGGTAAGCTCCGAAACCTCGATGGAAGGACCCAAAACTGCCATGCTTCCCTCCACGAAAATTGTTATACGCGTAATTCATACGGTGATGATGCCTTGAAATATGCACTCCTGCAAAGATCAAAATATTGCAGGCTATAAGTGCGATCAGTAATATGTTTGTAAGCTTAGGGTTGTTCATTTTGCAATGTTTTATTGTTAAGCCAGTCGTTACTTACATCTGTAATCTGGTAATCGTTTACCAGGTCATCCATAGAAACTTTAACAGGCTCTGACTGCTGCAATGGGGTTTCAAGCACACGCGATATGGTATATATATTAAGGCCAACCAGAACAATTACTGCAGCAATTTTCAATACTGAATACAGTGAGAATCCCTGTTCCTGTTTTTCAGCGCGTATACGCTGCATTGTTTTTTCCGTAAATAGCAACGGGGCATCAACGGGCTTTACATTTTTTGCCGCCGCCAGAACGTTCTCAATATCCTGTTCTATGTTGTTATTCGTTTCCATTTATAAGCAATTTGACGATGTTACTTTTTAAAACTTGCGTAATCGCTGTAATATGTATGAAGTTTTTTGCGCAGCGCTGCCCGTGCCCTGAACAATAGCGCCTCCACCGAAGATACACTTACCGCCATGGTTTCGGCTATTTCTTTATAATTCAAGCCTTGCATTTCATATAATAAAAAGGCCGTATGCTGGTTTTCCGGCAGTGTTTCCAGTGCAGCATATAATACCTTAGCATGCTCTTTATTTTCCAAGGCTATACCCGGGTGCTGAAAATTACTGGGTATCTCAATAGGTTCATCTTCGCGGTTAAACAGCGGTTGCATTATCGCGTGCCTCTTCTTCCTTTTGCTCCACTTTAAATGATCATAGCACAAATTAATTGCTATTCTTATCAACCAGGTTTTTATCTGGGCATCTTCCCTGAACGAATCAATACTGTTAAACGCTTTTACAAATGCTTCCTGAGAAAGGTCCTCTGCATCCTCTGTAGTAGGTATAATACCCAGGCATACATTATAGATATCTTTACCGTATGCATTAACAAGCTGCCTGAAGGCATCTTCATTTTTCGCTTTAAGCGCTTGTATATCTATTTCTATAGGCATGGAGTAACCTTACCCTATTTGACGATTAAGTTTACTAAAACCTTCATTATCTTTATACTATTTGTATATAGTATATGAAACACGAAAATTACTGTATATTCACCTTACATATTAAAGCACCCTGGTCAGCATGTCTTTTTTGAAACGAATATTTAAGTCCAAACTTGTAAAATGGCTGAGCGCCATAGTTGTATTCCTGGCTATATGTGCAGGTATATGTAATCATTGGGTAGTATCATCTACACAAAGCCAGTTGTATGGCGATATAAATAGTTTGCCTTTTCGTAAAGTTGGTTTGCTGCTAGGAACAAATAAATCGTGGCATGGTGGCGAAAACCCCTATTTTAAATATCGCATAACGGCGGCCGTCGATCTTTTTAAAGCCGGAAAAATAAAACACATTATAGTAAGCGGAGACAATCATTTAAGTTATTATGATGAAGCAAAGGACATGAAAGACTCTTTAATAAAACAGGGTATACCCGATTCGTGCATTACGCTTGATTATGCAGGTTTTCGAACGCTCGATTCCATGGTGCGCTGCCTTGAAGTTTTCGGGCAGGATAGTGTTACCGTAATTTCACAGGCCTTTCATAATGAGCGCGCCATTTTTATTGCCAACTATTATAAAATGCACGCCGTAGCATTTAATGCATTGGACCCTTCACCCGCATTTTCGTTTCAAACCAATGTGCGCGAATACTTTGCCAAATCAAAAGCTGTGCTCGATCTGTATGTATTGCATACAGCGCCACATTTCCTCGGGCAAAAAGTAAAAATATAATCCTACATTATTGTAGCACTATCTTCCTGAACTGACAACCCTGCGCAGTAATTATACGCGCATAATACAAGCCTTTGGCATACATGGTCATGTCAACTGAAAGCGTATTGCCTGAAATATTTCCATCAAGTTTATAGAAAAGTATTTGCTTGCCTGTTTCATTATAAATAGCCATTGATTGGTAACCATAGCCACCAAGAGTAACTACGAAACTTCCGTTGCTCGGGTCAGGATATATATTGAAGTTATTGTTAGTAGCCTGATTCCCTATTCCGGTACAAATACTTACTGTGATATTTTGCGTTGCAGAATCAGTGCAACCACTTCCATTGGTGTACGTATAGGTTATCGGGAATGTACCTGAAGACACCGGATTAAATTGGCCGCCACTTACATCTGTTCCGCTATATGATCCACCACCTGGGATTCCACCACCTAAGGTTACTGCTGCACCACCTACACATAGTGCAGTTGAATTAGTCATATTCAAAAAAACATTAAGAACAGTGAATGAAGGCACAGTTATGTTTGAAGAAAGTGTAATGCCTTTCGAATTCGTAACTGTACAGGTAAACGTTCCGCCAGAAGTAATACTATCGATAGTTGATGTTGTTGCACCATTTGACCAACTGTATTTAAGCGTACCAAAACCACCACCTGCAACCGTTGCAGTAAGCGAATAACCGGAGCAAGAAAGTACAGGAGTAAGAATAGATACACTCATTCCCTCATACAGATCATTGTACTCAGGACTTGCCCCATTCAAATAATTAAAACCGAATAGCGTATCAAAAGCACCTGACTTGCTTAACTTAAATACTGTTCCATTATTAAATGTTCCTCCACTATAGGTCATACCATAAAAATTACTATCCGATGCTTGTATAAGGCTACCATAAGGAATACCACCATCGCCGGTATTTTTGAAAGTATATACAGTTGTAAGATTCCCTGATGTGTCACACTTAAATATGGTACCATAACCAGTTGTTCCACCACTATTTGTCATGCCATATAGGTTACCATCAACAGCCTGAATAAGGCTGCCATAGGGCGAGCCTCCATCGGTGCCGCTCATAAAATTATATATGACCTTATAATTTCCAGTTGTATCGCATTTAAATATAACACCATGGCCATTGCTACCTCCATTGTTTGTCATACCATATAATTCTCCATCAGTACCTTGTATCAAACTTCCGAAAGGTTGTGTGCCATCGGTACCGGAAAAAGCGTGAAGGATAGTAATGGAACCTGAGATTGAAGATTTAAATATGGTTCCGTCGCCGGAATTACCTCCGCTTGAAGTCATACCATACAAGTTTCCGGAGTTTGATTGTATAAGGTTACCGTAGGGAACTCCACCATCTGAACCACCCGTGAAACTATACAGTGTGGTTAAAATACCTGAAGTTGAACACTTGAAAAGAGTACCTTTTCCTGATGTTCCGCCTTGCGAGGTCATACCATACAGGTTGCTATCTTTCCCTTGAACAAGGCTACCATAAGGGTTTCCACCGCTTGCTGCTCCATCAAAACTATAAAGCGCTTTCAAGCCTCCCGAGTATGAATAGTTGAAAATAATACCTGCTCCACTATCACCTGCCTGGTAGTTCATTCCATAGTACGAACCATCGAATCCCTGAATGATATGTCCGAAAGGATTGTTACCGTTAACGATAGGTGCACCCATATCAAACAAATTATTTTCGGCCCCTGCAGGAGTGCAACTAAAAATATTTCCATTGCCATATTGCCCACCTGCACTTGTCATGCCATATAAATTATTTTTCACCTGCACCAAACTTGCATAAGGGTTAAGGCCATCGGCATGTCCTTTGAAAGAATATATTGTAGCTACATTTCCCAATGTATCGCATCGGAATATGGTACCACTACCTGAATCACCTCCATTATTCGTCATTCCATATAACTTGCCGTCGCTTGCCAGAATCAGATCACCATATGGCTCGCCACCATCTGCTCCATCTGTAAAACCGTATAGCGTATTAAAGTTTCCAAGTGTATCGCATTTAAATATGGTACCATAACCAGACGCACCTCCGTTACTATTCATACCGTATAACTTGCCATTAACCTGAATAAGGCTACCAAAAGGGCTTTGCCCATCTGCTCCGCCCGTAAAACTGTATAGGGTAGTAAGCGTTCCGGAAGTTGTGCATTTAAAAATAGTACCTGCTCCGCCAACTCCCCCCTGATACGTCATTCCATACAGAATACCATCAGTTAACTGGATTAAACTACCATATGGATTCCCACCATCTGAAGCACCCGTAAAACTACACAGTGTAGTTAACACACCCGTTGTGGTACATTTAAAAATAGTGCCCGCACTGCCTACTCCACCCTTGTATGTCATTCCATACAGGTTGCCATCATTACCCATAATAAGGCCGCCGTAAGGGTTTCCACCATCTGAGGCACCCGTGAAACTATAGAGTGTAGAAACTATACCTGAAGTTGTGCATTTAAAAATAGTACCTGCTCCGCCTACTCCACCTTGGTATGTCATTCCATACAGCAAGCTATCCGGAGCCTGCATTAAACTCCCTTCAGGACTTCCACCATCATTCAAGTCATCAAAAACATGTAATACAAAAACATTTCCCAAGGTATCGGTTCTGAAAATAGTTCCATACCCAGATCCGTTATCATAATCGGTCATACCGTACAGATAACCATCGAAGGCATGTATAAGATTATTATATAGTGGTTGGGACGGATTCACATGAAATTGATATAACACACTGTCATGTGCCTGTTGCACATTGTAATCAAAAAGTACACCTGCTGCAGGGTTACCACCTGATGGTGTCATGCCATACAAATGACCAACTCTTTGACCCTTTACGTTTGCAAAGAATAAAAATGAAAGAATAACAAATGAATATTTTATGTACCTTTTTTTCATTCCACTGTGTATGCTACCAAGTAATACGAAGTAAGTAGTAAAACGTTACTTTATACTGAGCCGCAAATACTATTTGTGATATACCTTTTGCGTAAATATACCGTATTTGGTTTCTACCCTAACGATATAAACAGCCTCGATAGCCGGGAAAGGAACATTGATAATATCATTTTGAGTAGTACGTGATACAGTAGATATTTTTTGACCAAGCAGGTTATATACCTCTATTACAGCGTCTTCGCTTTGCAATAAATGAAAGCTCACAAAAGCACCTGAAGTTGAGGGATATATTTCGACGCCTTCGTTTGCATTACTATTTACCGGATTGCAACTTTGACCTGCTGTAAGTCGTGTAAACCGCAATAGAAAATTCTTGCTTTCAGGTGCACTTGTAGTGAAATTGTATGTTGGGTTATCCTTAAAATTATTTAACGGTGCACCCGTAGCTGCATCTATAAGCATAATACAATCATACGAAGTGATGTTGTCAAGATTTTGCGCCGTTAGGGTATAATCAGCTTGCACACCGGCAACAGCAGTAAGCGGAACATCAATAGTATTATCTGCATCAGGCAGTTTATTAAGCATTAAATTCTCTTTATCGTCACTCACAGTAAATAACTTAGGTACTTCTTCAATATAGCTTTCAATGTAAGAAGCATCCTCAGAAGGGTTGTAATTTTTTACGTAACCCGGTGCAAATGAAACAATTGTAGGACACGAAAATTCATTTGCATTGTCTGATAAAACAAATGTTGCTGTATTTACATCATCGGAGGGATTAATGGGCCTTAGCAAGTTGGCATCAAGCATTGTTTTCTGCGATTCCATGAAATTAATTGATGCAGCGGAAGTAGTTTTTACACCGAAGCCTTGCTCCATAGGAATGCTGCCGCTTGAGAAAACGTGCCATGTTCCATCTTGCTCAAAAATATAATAACTGCTTTGCAAAGTTGGGTTCGATGTAAGAAAAGTAACCCAATCTATTGGTGCTGCATACGGGTTACCCAAAATATTAAAGCCGTTTCCTTTACCTGATGTATATGTGCTTGCTATACTTACATTTCCTATTGTTGGCCTTCCGTGTGTATTAAAAGAAAATGGTGTTACCATTGCAGTCAGACTTGTTCCTTCCCAAAGATAGATTCCCTCTCCTTGCCTGATTACGTAATTAATACCGGGTGTAGTATATGCTGTAATATTGACATACCCATTTGTAACTTCATTGAATCTTTTTACAGAAACATACGAACCTGAATTTCCGTCCGGACCGCCAACGCCACTCATATAAAATTTCGGGGTTCTGTTATTTATATTCCAATCTCCAATAGTTGTACTTAACACCGGAGATGACAGTGAAGCGTAATTTGCTTTTGTACGGGTGTTCTCAAATCGCTGAATTGTAAATGTTGCCGTAACAGATGATTGTGATACACTTGCTCCAACCGGTGCTATCATTCCATCGCCGTTGGCGTTTGATATTAATGTCATAGTATCGCTACCACTAATAGTACCGGCTGTAAGTGTAAGTACTTTTGTAAAGCTTGTATTTTGAGAAAGATTTATTCCCGATCCGTTTACGGTGATATTATTAAATGCTGTTGGTACCGAACCATTAAGTGTTTGTAATGATGCTCCGTTAAAAGTTACCGTGCTGTTGCCGGCGGTAAAAATTCCACTATTCGTCCAATTACCACCAACATTGTAAGTGCCGTTACCAATAACATTTCCTGTATTCAAATAATTGGCTGAGAGAGTTATTGTACCGGCATTTGAAATTGTACCTGAGGTATTGGTTAAACTACCACCTGCAACCGTTGTACTTCCGTTAACAGTAATAACTGCTCCATTATTATTCATTACTTGTGCTAGGCAGTTTGATGCTGATAGCACAACTATAATAGTACAGGCGGAAACTGCCCTTATAAATCTATTGCGTATATGGTAATTGCTCTTGCCCATTTCTCTTTACGTAGGTACCGATTACTTATAATTCTATAATAGAAACACTGACATTTGAAAGTGATGTTGTTCCTCCTGTAAGGGCTATTAAAGACAGATCAACCCAATATGTTGTTCCTGTAGTTAACCCTGTAATAATAACATTAGTAGATATTGGATAAAAATTACCGGCAGTTTTTACATCGCCGTATTCAATAGTACCGCCCACTGCAGTTCCCGTTACGGCAACACCATTTGCAGGAGCACCTCCCGTACCATAATACACTTGTATTCTGCCTCCATCGTTAAGCGTGCTATTTGATATTTGTGCCGAAATAACAACCAGTATTTTTCCACTTGAGCCAGGTGTTATAGTAGCACCCAGGCCTTGCATTAATGCTGCTGTTTTATTTGCACCGGTTATTGATGCTACATTTGTTTGTGATGCATTGGGCCCTGCTGAAATAAAATTTGTTCCGTCTGATATCATGTAGTTTCCTTTAGTACCAGCTGTTGCAGGGTATGTAGCAGTACTCCAGGTTGGTGCACCACTTGCGCCACTCTGCAATACCTTATTAGCTGTTGCAGTACCTGCAAGTATTGCACCTGCTGTTGCAGTTGAATAAAATATACCGCCGTTGCTTGCTGTAAGATTTGCATTCGTGCCTCCATTCGCCAACGGCAGTATACCTGTTACATCAGCTGTTAAACTTATTGCCGACCATGATGGATTACCTGCAGCATTACCATGCAAAACAGTTGTTGTAGTTCCCTGATTAGAAAATAATGCAGAAGCTAAGGTTGGAGCAAAATATGTTGGAGCAGCCGTTGCTGCTGTATTATTACCCAGTATAGTATATTTTGCCGCTGTACTTAATGTAAATGATAAAGCAGGTGTTGTTGTTGGAGTAGCTACTGCCGTAGTAAATAAGGGAGATAATGTACCCGCACTAAAAGAAGATACAGAACCTGAACCAGTTGCTCCGGTTGCTCCCGTAGGACCAGTCACCCCTGCCGTGCCGGTGGCTCCTGTAGGGCCTGTTACGCCTGCTGCACCATTTGTACCATTAGTACCTGCCGTACCTGTAGCTCCTGTAACTCCTGTTGGACCTGTTGTTCCATTTGTACCATTAGTTCCTGCTGTACCAGTGGCTCCTGTAACTCCTGTTGGACCTGTAGCTCCATTTGTACCGTTTGTGCCTGCTGTACCAGTAGCTCCTGTAACTCCTGTTGGACCTGTTGCTCCATTTGTACCGTTAGTGCCTGCTGTGCCAGTCGCTCCGGTAACTCCTGTTGGGCCAGTTGCTCCATTTGTACCGTTTGTGCCTGCTGTACCAGTAGCTCCTGTAACTCCTGTTGGGCCTGTAGCACCTGCTACACCGTTGGTCCCGTTTGTACCATTTGTTCCTGCTGTACCGGTTGCTCCTGTAACTCCTGTTGGACCTATAGCACCTGCTGCACCATTGGTTCCATTTGTTCCTGCTGTACCTGTAGGGCCTGTCGCACCTGCTGCACCGTTGGTTCCATTTGTACCATTTGCACCTGCAATACCCGTAGCACCGGTAGGGCCTGTAGACCCTACTGCGCCATTTGTACCATTAGTGCCTGCTGTACCGGTCGCACCTGTAGCGCCGGTGGCACCATTGGTTCCATTCGTACCATTTGTTCCTGCTATGCCAGTGGCACCAGTAGGACCAATCGGGCCAAAAGCAACACGACACAAAGATTGCCATGAACTGGCAGTTGAATTATAAAAACAAAAACATGCAGAATCAGTATTATATATAATAAGACTTGCAGCCGGGCTTGTAATTGAATTCATTTGAACAGTGTTCAAGCGAGGAATCAATAACCCCTGACTTGTTGATCTTAGTTCAAGAATTGATGAAGCATCAGGTGTAATAGATGTACTACCAATACCTACTCCTTGACCAATTAATCGGCTTCCTATAAAAATGAATTGTACAATTAACAGAGCCTTTTTTGTCTTACTTATATATGTGTGCTTCATCATTCTGTATATTATCGCTTCCGGTTATATATCAATTAACTTCTAGGTAATATTACGTAGTTATTAAAGGGTCTGTTACTACTAACCGACGAATGGTAGCTTTCACTCGACGATTGGTAAAAACTTTTTATTCCATACTTTTTGCGTATCAGCAAATCTCCTAAATACAGTGCCAATAGAGCTTAATCTAGATTAATATTTTGCAAAATAGAGGCAGATACACCGACCAGTAATATGAATTGTCGTTTTTTTAAGACTAAGTATATATACGTACTAATTTGCCGTTTCGGCGACAAAGGTGTACGGGAATGTTCTTCTTAGTGTTATATAACATTTATAATATATTACATCATTCACGCACACCAATTTATATTGGCATATTTTATTAATTTCGTTCGTATAAATTAATACCAATGGAAGAGACAGCACGGATCCGCATAGAAAGCATGTTTCAGGAAGCAGATCGCCTTTTGAATGAAAAAGCAATTGCTGAAGGAATGAATATGCTGAATTCAATTATACAAGAAGCGCCGGAATTTGGCAAGGCATATAACCACCTTGGCTGGATATATGAAACCCAGTATAAGGATTACGTAAATGCTGAGAACAATTATAAAAAAGCATTGCAGTATTCTCCGCAATACCCTGCTGTATATTACAATTATGCAGCCGTGCTTTCGGTATTGCAACGTTGGGATGATTTAATTGCATTGTTAAATAAAGGCCTTACCGTACCTGGTATAAACAGGGGCACCCTGCATAATGAGTTTGGAATTATGTATGAAACACAGGGAAAATTGAAAGAAGCCATTGATGCGTACAAAAATTATGCAACTACCACATTTAACAACAAAAATCTTGACACTGCCAAGGAATCAATAGATCGTTGTAAAAAGAAGTTGGAGATAATGAATTTGTAATACTGAGTGGAAAGCATAAGTTACTCAGACTTTCTCTTAAACGTAACAAATTTCAAATCATCGAACCAAATAGGTTCCTGGTCTTTATTCCATAAATAAAAATTAAAATGGTGGGTATATTTAGATATAGCTAAATATATAACCACCTGTTTCCAACCATTAGTGTCAGTATTAATATCACTCTGAAAAGGCATGTATATCCCACTTTCTGTACCTGCGACAAAATAACCAAAATTATTTTTTTTAGAATAACACCAAACGGTCACCTGTACAATGCTATTTTCATTTCCAAATTCTTTGCTATAAACCATCTCATAAGAGTGGTCCTTATCTAACCGCATAGAATACTTCCCGTGTCTTACTATTGCACTGTCTCTCGTTTCGGCATGATCAAGTTTATCTCCATTTGATGCAATATAGAATTGCTTGTCTGCGCTAATTGTTTCTGCATTGCATACTATACTGTCGTACCTTATGAATGGCGATTTATTGGGCTCCTTTTTAAAAATGAAGAAAGGAGAATCGTCATTTATTATATTCCAATCTGGGCTAAAAACATATTTATAAAACTCGGTGTTGTAATCCTGTTGAGAAACTTCATAATAATCTGAATAAGCGAAAGCCGCAATATATTGTGCATCGTAAATATTCGGAAACTCACAAATATATTTCCGTTGAGCAAGATGAGAAAGAACGGCTGCCGAGGCAGATACCGAAGCATCTGGCGGAATGAGTTCAAGGTCTTTGTGTACTTGCGTTGCATTAAAATCATGCGTGAAAAATTTTTTTGTAAATGGGTTCGCTTTCGTAATATTACTCCAATACATTCGATGGTGTACAGGATTCATCTTATACACTGTTGTACACAATGTTAAAAAACACACTATCACAGAAAGCCTGTACTTAAGTCTGGATTGTTTTATTTCTGAAATAATTAAAAAGACCGAAATAGGCAATAAGGTTGTCATTTGTATTGAATAATGCCACTCAATACTCCATCTCATGGGTCCATCGTTAAGCATCTTTTGTAATATAACAGGAATAAACCAGATAAAGTAACGAGGCCGTAAGAACAATAGAAATCCGCCTGAAATAAGATAAACCAAGTAAAATTCCTTTTTCACTCCATTATAATTCGCATCATTTGAAAAGTTATAAAACAACATACCGAATATTCTAAAGGGGTTATGCAAAATGAACGAAAACGCATCGGATGGTGTTTTACCAAGGGCAGTGTAATTAAAAAGACTGTATTGTTCTCCAGGTGTTTCAATGCCCGGAATGAATACTTTAAACATCAGGATAAAGTATGTTAATGATACCGCAATAAGTATAAGGTTTGTATATATTTTCGTTCGCTCATTTCTGTGCCATGTCAGCAGAACTATGCAGATAAATATTATCCATAATGGTATATCTTCTCTTGATATAAGAGCCAGCAAAAAAAATATGGTCGCTGGAATGTACTTTTCCTTTTCAAAAAAATATACAAACAAAATTAACAGACTTGATGCCATTACCAAAATATTGCAATCGCCACCAAACATGCTATAATGGCCTTGCAATAGAAAATAATATAATACTGCACAAACTGCCAACCAGCCATCGTTAGTTTTTAATAAAACCAGTCGGTATATACCCCAGCCGCCAAATAACACTAATGTTACCTGAATAAGTATAAGTGTGTATGTGCCAGTGAGCCAATTAAAAAGCCAGTAAATGGGAACAAGGTATATTAATGTAAGGGAAAAATGATCTTGAAAAAAAGTCTTATTTGCATGAATTATATTATAAATACGGCAATTTGTAATATGAAAATGAGAATAATCCCAGAAAGCAAAATTGTATGGTCCGTAATCAAAAGCATACGTACGGAAAAGATAATGATCTGTAATGGCGATAGTATAGTACAAACTAGCAAATACTACCATTACAACATAAAACCAGAACCTATGTGTATACTTTCTATTTATAAGGAATTGAGTTTAACAACTAGTGGATATTAAAAGTGATAAATATAGTAAAAAAGCACCCGTAGAAATTATACGTTCTTTTCTGTTGTAACACAAGTTAGAATTGAAGCCCTGATACTAGGGTTCTAAATACAAATGCCTTTCACTTAACTCAACAAAGAAAAGTAAGAACCCCTGGTTTAATTTTTACATTCATGGGTGTATATCCAATAAATTCTCCGTCCATATCAATAGGTTGAGGAGTCGACGTAGAACCAATGATAATTTCTTTAGTAGTTTTATACATAACTTGGGGATGGGTTACTTTCCTGCATTTCTTCAAAGTCGATGAAAATTTCAGGAAATGAAATAAAGTAACATCTGCTAAAATAACTACAGAAAATTTTCCATCGTGTACCTCGGCATCGGGTGCAATGCCCATTCCGCTTCCAAAATATTTCCCGTTTGCAATGACAAAATTTTTCACCTTACCTTCATATATAAACTCCTCCGCTTTTGCATCTATCATTTGATTTCGGTACGACAACAGTGTTTTAAAAACAAGTACGAAGTATGCCAGGTTAGGGCCTAATACCCTGGAATATTTCCTGATATTTTGCACTACTACTGCGCCCAGGCCTATATCAGCAATATTGATGAAATACCTGCTGCTGTCCGCACCCTTTTCATTTTTAAATTGAACGAGGCCCAGATCAATTTCCTTTGACAAATCTTCATCCATTAATTTTTTTATTCCTGAAAAAGAGTGCGGACTATTAATTGTTTTTACAAAATCATTTCCGGTGCCGAATGGTAGTACGCCCACCTTTATTTCAAGCTTTGGATTCAAATTCCTTGCCTGCATAACACCATTCACAACTTCATTTAAGGTTCCATCACCACCCAAGCTAATTATATAATTAAAACCTTCTGATGCTGCTTTACAGGAAAGGTCGATCGCATGACCTGAATATTCAGACATGAGAAAGTAAGGTTTGTAATTACCTTGAAAGGTAGATTCGAGCTTACAGATTATATCCCGCTTTCTCTTGATCTTACCATGAATGATAAAGGCGATTCTCTTCATTTTATAACTCTTGCCGGCAAACATATAAAATAAAGAAATATCGCTTGGGATTGTGGAGGACTTACCATCTCTCAAAACATATTTCATACATTTGATACATAAATTAAAACACTATGGTAATAGCACTTTGGATTGTAGAGGGCTTACTGGGATTAATCTTTGTAATGACGGGCAGTTTTAAATTCTTTCAAACCAAAGAAAAAATTATTGCAAGTGGTGGTACATGGGCCGAAGATTTTGAACCGATAATAATTAAAACAATTGCCGGGGCAGAACTTATCAGTGGAATTTTGGTTATAGTGCCCAGGTTATTGGGGCATGGGCATTACCTAACTTTTATAGGTGCTGCCTGTATTGCATTGATAATGACAGGTTCAGTAAACGTTCACATCAGACGTAAAGAATACCAGCACGCAATTATAAATGTATTGTTTTTGCTTATGGCTCTGTTTGTGGCTTATGCCAGAGGTATTTAACTTAACTTAGTATCCAATTAAATTAGTATGAAAAAGAGATTGGCTTTTGTTCTCTTAATGTTATTGACCATTGCTGGGGTTACTCAGTCTATTAGCTGGAAGGTAGATACTGCCAAAACGACAATAAAATTTGTAACCAGTGGCCCTTTAGGAGAAGTAGATGGAAACCTTGGCGGCATAAAAGCTGTTATAGTATTTGATTCAAATAAGGCTGAATCAAGTTCAATGGTGGTTACTTTAAACCCTAATACCATATCAACCGGTATTTCATTACGGAACACACACTTGCGGGAGAAAGAAGAGTTTTTCAATACATCTAAATACCCCCTTATCTTCTTTAAATCCAAACAAATCAAGAAAGCACCATCGGGCTATATTGTTACAGGAGATTTAACTATAAAAACAGTAACCAAGACAATAGAAATACCTTTCACTTTTACAAGGACAAGCACGGGTGCTGTTTTTAAAGGTCAGTTTACTATGGATTCTCACGACTATACTGTGAATGATTCAAGTAAGAAGGTTACTGTATATCTCGAAGTGCCGGTTACAAAACAATAAATTGCTCTGCACCGTTATATTCTAACTTTGTTTGACTATTAAAAAAAACAATTTGGCAGAAAAAAGTGTGAACAAACTAAATATTAGCGTAGATTTAGCTTGATAATCCTCCTGCCCAAATGAAAGACACAGTTAAACTTCTGCGATTTCCATTTTCAATATTCTTATTGCCAGTTTCTTTATTTTCCTTTTTCTACATTCATCCGGCAATTACTTATCAATTTATCCTGGTTATAGCCATTTGGCATTTGCTGGTATTCCCATCCAGTAATGGATACAATAGCTACAATGACAGGGATGAAGGCCCAATTGGAGGCTTGGCCTCGCCACCCAAACCAACAAAATTGCTCCTGTATGTATCAACAATTATGGACAGTGTAGCTATAGCATTGTCATTCTTGGTTAATGTATATTTTGCATTATTTGTGGCTGGTTATATAATTGCTTCCCGCCTTTATAGTAACAGGAGCATCCGCCTCAAAAAATTCCCGGTTATTGGCTTTTTAGTTGTTTTTATCTTCCAGGGTGCATGGATATTTTGCGCCAATATTTTTGCTTTATCATCTACTACTTTATTTTCAAACCCATCTGTATTGTTTTCAGCCATTGCCTCATCCTTTTTTATCGCTACCATTTACCCCTTAACTCAAATATACCAGCACGAGTCAGATAGTAAAGATGGCGTGAAGACATTAAGCATGTTATTGGGCATAAAGGGCACGTTCCTTTTTTCAGCACTCATGTTCACTATTGCCAATATATTCGTTTACCTGTCGTTCCATAAAAACGAAATCAACAACTTCTGGCTCTTCAATATTATCATGCTACCATCTACAGTCTATTTTTTGTTGTGGGCATTACACTCTTTCAAAAATGTTGCGCAGGTGAATTTTAAAAATACCATGATCATGCTTGTTATGTCATCTTTGCTCAATAATCTCTTTTTTGTCATTTTACTTTTAAAATAATCCCACATGTCATACATACTCAACATATCAACTGCTGTACCCGAACATAAGATAGAAAGCAATGACCTGATGCGATTTTATACACAGGCCTTTGCAGAAGGAGATGGAAATGATCTTGTTAAGAAACTGAATTTTTTAAATAAAAAAACAAAGATCAATTCGCGTTACAGTTGTTTACCCGATTACAAAGGAGATGCGTATGAGCTTTATACTGATAATAATTTCAAACAACCGGTAGAAAAAAGAATGGAGCTATACCGGAAGAAAATTATGCCACTGGTAACAGCTGCGATTGATAAATTATTTGCCCAATCGGATATTAAACATGATGATATAACACATCTTATTACCGTAAGTTGCACAGGTTTAATGGCTCCCGGGCTCGAGTTTATGATAGCCGAACAATACGGACTGCAACATACCGAGAAATCTGCCGTTAATTTTCTGGGCTGCTATGCTGCTTTAAAAGCTATTAAGCAGGCGCATTACATTGCGCAATCGAACGCACAAGCATGTGTTTTAATTGTTTGTGCCGAGCTTTGTTCATTGCATTTTTATCCTTCAGCTGAAGAGGAAGATATTATTGCCAATTTATTATTTGCCGACGGTGCATCAACAGTAGTTATATGTGGAAACAAGAATAAGTTGGCCGAAAACAAATTGGTTTTGCAGATCGATGATCTAGGTACAGGATTTATTCCCCATACCGCCGACCTTATGACCTGGAATCTTAGCTCCACCGCTTTCCGTATGCATTTGAGCCCAAAGGTAGTAGAGGCCATAAAAGAGAATATTCATGAGGTCGTAACTAATTTTTTGGGAAACCATTCAACAGAAACTGATTATTGGGCGATTCACCCTGGTGGAGTAAAAATTGTAGAAGCCGTTCAGGAGGGCCTGCATTTGACAGATAATAATGTGGCTGATTCGATGAGCATATTGGAGCAATATGGTAACATGTCTTCGCCTACTATTCTTTTTATACTTGACAGTATCTTCAATAAAATAAAAGCGAATGAGCAGCAGAATAAGAATATATTTTCCTGCGCTTTCGGCCCCGGCCTTAATATTGAAATGCTGCGTCTTTCATCGGTAGATACCAACACCCAACATAAGCCTAATCATACTAACCGTAATCATGTCGTTGAAGCATAGATCGAACGATAAGGAGTACCTCGACGGTGATTCTATTGCAACAGCTGACTTGTACCGCAATTTGGTGGAATTAGACATTATTAATAAATACCTTGGTGGATACAATGCTTCTTTAAAAGGATTAGGAACTATTTTAGGCAAAGGTAAAGCTGTACGCAATGTTTTAGATATTGGCTTTGGCGGTGGAGATTCTATCAAGCAGCTATCACGGCTTTCTGATAAAAGAAATGCTGATTTGTCTTTTTACGGAGTAGACTTAAAACGAGATTGCGTAGAATATGCAGAACAGAACCTTGTTGCCTTAACCAACAAACAACTTATTTGCGACGACTACCGGAACATATCGGCAGAGCTTCTTAATAAGATAGATGTTATTCATTGCAGTTTGTTTTTGCATCACCTTACCGATGCAGAGATTATTGGTTTATTTAAATTTGGTAAAGCCCACAATTGTATTATACTGGCTAACGATCTGCATCGCAACTGGCTGGCCTATTATAGTATCAAGTTCCTTACTGCCCTTTTTTCGAAATCGTATTTAGTAAAGAACGACGCCCCACTTTCAGTAAAGCGAGGATTCAGGAGAAAAGAACTGATAGAATTATTGAAACAGGCCGGGTTTACAAAATATTCAGTAACATGGAGCTGGGCCTTCCGGTACATAGTAATTGCCACTGAATGAAGTACGATGTAGCTATAATTGGTGGCGGAATTGCGGGATTACCTTTGTCTATTGACCTTAAAAAGCGTGGGTACAATGTTGCAGTAATTGAAAAGGGCAATTACCCGAGGCATAAGGTATGTGGCGAGTATATTTCCATGGAATCGTATACTTACTTACAACGCGTTTGCCCTGCGTTAACTGAACTTAAGCTACCAGTCATTAGTAATTTTAAACTGACTTCAGGCGACAACAAGGAGTTTACCACAAAGCTCGACCTTGGTGGTTTTGGTATCAGCCGTTACCTGTTAGAAGACATGCTATTTAAAGAAGCCGAAAAACTTGGAGTTGTATTTATGCTGAACACTAAAGCGCAGGATATTAACAACGTTGGCGAAGAGTATGTTATTAAAACAAATAAGGGTGACATAACAGCATCATTGCTATGCAATGCCACCGGCAGAAAATCGAACCTACGGACTCCTGGCAAAACTGAAGCGCATAAAGGCCCTAACTATGTGGGTATTAAGTATCATGTAAAGCTTCCTCGAAATGCTGATTTAATTGAAATACATAATTTCCCTGGTGGGTATTGCGGTATATCGAACATTGAGGATGATAAGGCATGCCTTTGTTATATAGTCAACTCAGAGTACCTGAACAAGGTAAACAACTCGATACCTGAATTAGAAAAAACCTATTTGTTTAAAAATAAAAACTTGAAAAAAATATTTACCGCTGCTGAATTTGTTTTTAATGAGCCTGTCACGGTAAGTGGCATCAACTTTCTTATTAAGGAACCCGTAACAGATGATTCATTTTATTTGGGTGATGCGGCGGGAAGCATGGCGCCTATTATAGGTAATGGCATGAGCATGGGGCTTAGGTCGGCTTCCGTATTAGCAGATACTATAGACCACTATTTTTCAGGTAAAATAACGAAGCATGAGCTGGCTGATAATTACCAAGGCTTCTGGAGAAAAGAATTTTCATCACGTATAAAGCTAAGCCGTTACCTGCAAAAGCTTTCTGAATATTCGTTTTTAACCAGGAGAACTATCGATCTTTTTAATGTATTTCCTGCGTTGGCAAAAGGTGTAATTAAACAAACACATGGAAAACCATTTTAAGAAATAACCTGAGGGAAATGAAAGACCATGTTATTTTAGTGAACGAAAAAGATGAGCCCATTGGTAGTATGGATAAACTTGAAGTACACCAAAAGGGGCTGCTTCACAGGGCATTTTCTGTTTTTGTTTTTAACGATGCTGGGCAATTGCTTTTACAGCGCAGAGCAAACAATAAATACCACTCAGCAAAACTTTGGACCAATACCTGTTGCA
Source organism: Bacteroidota bacterium (assembly GCA_013289395.1). Lineage (GTDB taxonomy): Bacteria > Bacteroidota > Bacteroidia > JABEUT01 > JABEUT01 > JABEUT01. The sequence goes on along the minus strand of JABCZY010000006.1, from coordinate 15,528 downwards.
GCCACCCGTACCCACAAGAAAATACTCTTGATGCCGCCAAGCGCCGTTTGAAAGAAGAAATGGGTATTGATATAGACCTGGAGAAAAGGTTTGATTTTATATATCAGGCAAAACTTGATAATGGCCTTACAGAACACGAATTTGATCATGTATTTATTGGGCGGTATAATGGACAACCAAACCTTAACCTCTCAGAAGCCTCGGAATACAGATGGGTTGGAATTAGGGAATTAAAAAATGAAATAAAGCTACAGCCCGAAGAATTTACCGAGTGGTTGAAGATCGCCATTGATCTTTTCTGATAAATAAAATTGCAAAAGGGAGCAAAATCATACATTTACTTCATGAAAAGGCTGATTATATCTATATGCTATTTATTGCTGTCAGGCGGAGCTGCTTTTGCCCAACAAGAGCATACTGAAATAACTCCAGTGTATAACGGTTTTCGCCATGTGATTACGTACGATGACAGAAACAACAAAATATGTGATATTGAGCAGGAGTACCTCAATAATAGGTGGACAACTATTGAAACGGAAAAGACAGCCTATAATACAGCCAATAAGGCTACATGGTTTATTTCTCCAATTTGGCAAAACTTTTTTACCTACGATGCAAGGAACAACTTACTAACCTTTACCCGACAGTATAAGTACGATAGTGTGTACGTTAATACCGAACGATACTTCTACACCTACGATAGTAATAATACTAAGACCGGGGAAATTATTCAACATTGGACAAATAGCGAATGGGTTAATAAGTCAAGAACCACAATTAGCCCCGCACTGCAATTAAGTCAGGTATGGGATAGTATACAATGGGTAAACAGTGTTCAGCAAACGCTTACACACGATACAAGGGGTAATATAATATGCCAGCTATCTCAACGATGGGATGGCAAACAATGGGAAAATGTTGAAAGATGGACGTATACATTTGATGCTAATAACAAGCAACTAACATACGTAGATGAGATATGGGATGGAAAGAAATGGGGACCATGGCAACCAATGAGAGACCCGGTTCCGGTGAAGTGAATAGCTAATCTGATCTCTTGTGCTGATGTCAAGAAAAAAGCCCCCGCAAAAATGCAGGGGCTTTTTTATACGATTATGCTTTCTTCTTTTTTGATTGAAGTTTCAAGGCTTTCATCTTCGCTTCCTTTTTCACAATGCGTTTTTTCCTTTTTATATTTTTCTTTACAAGCTGTTTCATGGTTCTATTTATTAGTTGTTTAGTATTTCATTCTTAATTATATGCTTATAGATCATAGCTGCACCCATAATTTTAAAACATTTCAAATGTACGATTATATTTTGGGCATTCTACATAATGTTGCAGAAAAGCCTATTAATTACTAATATTGCTACTTACTCATCTATTCTCAATATTTATGTTAACAGACTCCAATATTTCAAAAGCAATCTCTAGTATTGCCCAAAGAGCAGAAAGAATACTTGATGAAAATAAGATAATACAAACCTACGTTGAAGTAGGTATCTTACCCCAAATAGTTAATCAAAACAATCAAATCATATATGGAAGAAGGGGAACAGGAAAAACCCATTTATTTAGATATTTAGAAAATGAATTGAAATCAAATCCGAAAAATTTAGTAATCTATATAGATTGTAGAACATTAGGTAGTGCAAGTGACTTTAATGATATTTCTATTCCAATAGAGAAGAGATGCTTTTCCCTTTTTAAAGACATAGTCGATGAATTATGTGAGAAAGCTTTGAATTTTCTTGTTAATGAAGCTCCAAAGGATACAGAAAAGGCATTTGAAGCCTTAGATAATATATCTCTAGCAAGTAGGTTTAAAAAAGATGAAGCTCCTTCAAAAGAAGTAACTGAAAGAACTCTTAATAAATCCCAAAATGAAGGTGGTACAACTTTCTCTATAAACCCAAGAGATTTAATCAGTTTAAGCATTGGAGATAAAGATAGTAAGGGAACTGATGTTGAGAAAACTACAAAATACAATATTATAAATATCGAAAAAATCTTGTTTCCAGATTTAAACCATTGGATAAAGAAATTTTGTGATTATACTGGTACTCAGATATATTATTTAATTGATGAATGGTCATCATTGCCCTTTGACCTACAACCATTTCTAGCAGAGTTTCTAAAGAAAAGCTTTCTTCCAATACCACAAGTTACGATTAAAATAGCAGCTCTGGAGTATAGGTCAAACTTTACAATTCAGCAAGAAAAAAATAATCATATTGGGTTTGAATTAGGAAGTGATATTTCAACAAATCTCGATTTAGATGATTATTATGTTTTTGACAGAAATCCAGAAGCTATAACAAATAACTTTACAGAGATTCTTTATAAACACGTAAAAAATGAACTAGAAGGAGATTACCTGAAAAAGGTTTATGGGATCAACGATGGTCGAGATTTTATTCGTCTGGTTTTAACTGACTCCAATAACTTTCAAGAGCTTGTAAGAGCTTCTGAAGGTGTTATACGAGACATGATAAACGTTTTTACATTAGCATTTTTTGATTCACAAAGACAAGGTAAGAGTAAAATTGATAAAAAGTCTGTAATAGAGTCTTCCAGACAATGGTTTGAAAAAGATAAGGCTCATAATCTTGATGATAATCTTACTGAAATTTTAAGAAAAATAGTCGATGAAGTAATAGGTAAAAGGAAAGCTCGTTCCTTTCTTGTTTCAAGAGAGTTAGAAAAACATGAAAATTTACAGAAGCTATTTGATGCTCGTGTAATTCACCTAATAAAGAGAGGATATGCAGATAAAGATAATCCTGGGAATAGATATAATGTATTTGGATTAGATTACGGAACCTACGTTGATTTAATAACTACGGCAAAGAAACCAGAACTCGAACTCTTAGATATAGATGAAAGAGTTGAGGGAGATGAATTTATTGTTCCATTTGACGATAAAAGAAGTATTAGACGTATCATTCTGACTGAGGAGATACTTAACTAAAAAGAAAACAGATTATAAAACTCCTCTAATAAATAGTTTTCCTATTATCTCAGATGAATAGCAGAGGACCACAAAACCGGAAACTTCCACACCTCAAACATTAAAAAAGCCCCTGCATTTCTGCAAGGGCTTTTTTATTTCTGAGTGTGGTACCAGCTGGAATTGAACCAGCGACACAAGGATTTTCTTATCAATGCACGAGGCTTCGTTGAACTGCAGGAGCGGCAGATGACATTTTGATAATGGCCAGCGCGTTGATCTGTATCTGCATAATAGGGAAGTGTGATTATTCAATAATTATTTTTTTTACTGAAACAGGGCTATTTTCACTGTCGTGAGAATAGATAAAATAAATCCCAGTTGCAATATCGTTAAGATGCAAAGCATATTGACTACCTTCACATATTATACTTTTCAATCTCCTCCCTGTCATATCGTTTAACTCCAAATAATGTTTCCCATTGTTATTAAATACCACATTGGTACTGACTGAGAAAGGATTCGGATAAACATTAATAATATTAAGATCGGGTTTTGTTTCACTTACCTCCGTTATAAGTCCTTTGTAACATGGTTCCCATCGTGCAATAAATGAGTTTTCACATGCCGGGCATTCATGCAAGGTATCATTCCCTAAAACCACGGTGGTATGAATATCTCCTCCTAAGTAAACATATTTTCCAGAGGGGGATACAGCTATGGCATTCTGGTCATCGCCACCGGCAACTATTAAAGAACTGCATAAAACATTAGCCCCAGTATCAAGTTTGGCAACAAAGCTTGGCTCTGAGTAGCTGGCAGTATAAGGAAAGGTATCATTCAGGAAAATTAAACTATCGGTTCTTAGCCAATATTTATAACTGCCACAAGCCAAATAAATATAATTTAAACTGTCCGCTTTCAACGACCACCCACTCCAACCATATTCCGCAGTATCACCCCTTGATTGTTTGGCCCATATTATATTCCCGTCAGGGTCATATTTTACAAGGAAAATACTTCCGTAACTTACTCGTCTTGGACTTATAGCTGATCTTTTTAATGTATCCGCGCCAAAAGTAACAGTATCGTTAAAAAAACCGGTTATATATATATTATCCGCATTATCTGTAATTACAGAAAATGATTCCGCTCGACTTGAATCTGCAATTGTTCCTGATTGTTTTGCCCAGATAACATTACCTGAAGAATCGTACTTTGTTAGAAATGCTGCAAAGTTGTAGGCAGGATTAGGTGATACTAAAGTAGATGAACCAAAATTGATAGTGTCATCAAAATAACCGGTCATATAAATATTGTTCATCTTATCAATCGCGATTGAGGGTAATATATTTGTCGATAGCCTATAATAATTACTTTCTTTGGTTTGTTTAGCCCAAATAACTTTACCGCTCGAATCGTATTTAGTCAAAAAGAAAGAGGGTTGTTTACTATATAACTTACTGGTACCAAAAGCAATTGTATCCTGAAATTCGCCGGCCAGATACACATTACCAATTTCATCAGTAATAATAGAATTACCATGTACATAGGAAAAACTATGAGAAGCGATAGCAGATTGCACAGCCCATGATACATTACCATTTACATCATACTTTACAAGAAATGCTTCAACATATAATCCTGTCAATAGATATGAACCAAAATAGACTGAATCAGAAAAAAAACCGGTTAAATAAGAATTGCCTTTTTTATCTGTGGTTATTAAACTAGTCCCAGGGAAACCATTATCAATGCCAATTGAACTATTATTACTACTTCTGTTTGATTGAGCGCTCCATAAAATATTTCCAATGCTATCAACTTTTATCAAAAAAATATCGCCCTCATATTTGTTGGGTAAACTCATAATTTTAGATTTTATCTTATAACTTCCAAACATTACAGAATCCACAAAATCGGCAGCAAGGTAAGCATTACCCTTAGCATCAATAGTAACAGAATTACTTTCAACACTTCCATAAGCAGTCCCTAATCCTGCACCTTTTATCCCCCATAACCATGGTTGTGAAAAAACAGAAGTGCTAATAACTAAAAATGAAATAAAGAGTGGTAACTTTTTCATCATTATGAATTTAGATATTCAAATGTATAGAATTTTTTAAGTTTCTACAATCGTCGAAACACTATATCCTAGCCATGCAATAGATGGTAACCAATATACCCTCCAATTTGCTACGCCTGAGAAAAAATAGTAGTGAAAAAGATGCAAAAAAAGGGAAAGAATTTTTTCACGTGGTCTAGTTAATCACAAATTTACACAAGCGCTCTTACTCTATTTGGGCAAATAAAAAAGCCCCTACATCTCTGCAAGGGCTTTTTTATTTCTGAGTGTGGTACCAGCTGGAATTGAACCAGCGACACAAGGATTTTCAGTCCTCTGCTCTACCAGCTGAGCTATGGTACCGTTAAACAGGGGCGCAAAAATAACAAAATTGTTTTACTATGCGCAATTCACCATAAATCTACCCCACTCCCTGCTCTCCCCAAGCGGGGAGAGCGTTTCTTTTCACAATAGTCAGCTTTATCACTTCTACCCTCTGCATCCGGTAAGCCCCTCTTTTGGAGGGGTTGGGGAGGCCCTTAAACTTTAAAGCCCACTACCAATACATCGTCAGTTTGTGGCTCTTTTTGCCTCCAATTCAGTAAAGAATACTCCAAAAAGGACCGCTGAACCTCTAATTCCATGTCGTTCATTGAAAGCAACAGGTCTTTAAAGTTCTTTTTATTGAACTTTTTGCCTCTTTCTCCCCCAAACTGATCGGCAAAACCATCGGTGAAAAAATAAACCATATCATTAGGTTTCACTGCTACAGTTGTTTGCTCAAAGGTCTTTTGCACGTTGTGGAAAAAGCCTATCGGGAATCTTGAACCCAAATATTCAGTTAACACACCTTCGCTTACCACCACCATTGGCCTGAAAGCGCCACCGTAGGTTATTTCTCCTTTAGTTCTGTTGTACTTACAAACAGCCAGGTCCATACCATCGCTGGCTTTTACCCTATTACCCTGGGCGTTTATCATTTGCTGCAGTTCTTCATCCAATGCGCTCAATATGTCCTTAGGCTCAGTTATCTTTCTTTTAACCACTATGTCTTTCAACAAAGAGTTAGCCATTATGGTCATAAGTGCACCCGGTACACCGTGGCCGGTGCAATCAACAACTGCATGGTATGAAGTATTTTGTTCCGTATCAAAATATGCCCAGTAAAAATCTCCGCTTACCACATCTTTGGGTTGATACAATGTAAATACATCAGCAAAATTTCCCTTCAGTTTTTCAGCCGATGGCAATATCGCCTGCTGTATGTTGCGTGCATATTCAAGGCTATCGAATATTTCCTTGTTCCGGCTAGCCAGCTCCCTGTTCTTGCCAAGTAGCTCCTGCTCCCTCTGCTTTTTTTCAGTTATGTCATACCCTATCTGAACCAATGACCCATCAGGCCCGGCAGAAAGGTTCCACGAAAACCATCTTGCATCACCGGTTGCAGTATTTATCTTGTGCTCTACAGGTGCAACAATAGGTTTGCCATTAGCTATTTGTCTCATCAAATTGCTAACCTCTGTTTTACGTTGTTTCGGATCGGCAATGTTATGGCAGGTCTTTGTCCACCATTTATCACCCATCAGTTCACCTGTTTTAAAGCCAAGCATCCGCTCGGCAGATGGACCAACATACGCAACTTCTCCTAAAGAGTCTACCACAACCACCAGGTTGTTGAGTTGCTGAAGCACAGAATTAAATACGCGTAACATAAGTAAAGATTTAAGAAGTTCAAGAAGGGCTAAGAAACTTTTTGGGGGCGGTCTATTGTATTAGATACAATAGGTGAAGCAGGTTGGTGTAAAGCAGTGAATACCCATACCCATGCCGATAATTCGGTAGGATTGATTGATTTGGATATTTGTTATTACCTGTTTCATTTTACTTAATGTGCGACAAAAGTATATATTTTTTTCAGACCTACAAGCATTTAGCTAAATAATCGTCTGTTATATAATTGTTACGTACATTGTATTTAGTAGATTTGACAACGTTTTCAAATGAATTTAACCATCGACATAGGCAATACAAGTGTAAAAACTGCACTTTTTAAGCGGAATACAATTTCTAAGGCCTCTATACATTCTTCTTTTACACTTTCTACCTTAAAGGAAATTGTAAGTGAAAATAACGGCATCGAGAATGTTATTCTTTGTACAGTACGGGATTACCCGGATGAATGGAGAAGCTATTTAAATACTAAGTTTCGTCTTATTGAACTGACTGAAAAAACTCCTTTACCTATTAAGAACGCTTACCTTACACCTGCCACCTTAGGTAAAGATCGGCTTGCAGCTGCTATAGGAGCAAATGCAATTTACCAAGGTAAGAATGTGCTATCTGTAACTGCGGGAACTTGCATTATATATGATTTGGTGACCAAAGGAGTATATAAGGGTGGTGCTATATCACCGGGCTTATACATGCGTTTTCATGCGCTGCATACTTTTACCGACAAGCTGCCGTTAGTTGAAGCTGATACAAACTACAGAAATCTGGTGGGAAGAAATACAGAGGAAAGCATACGTTCAGGCGTGCAACAAGGCATGATACAGGAAATTGAGGGCACTATAAAGGCATATAAAGCCAAATACCCCGACTTACAAATTATTATGTCGGGAGGCTCGCTATCATGGCTCAGGAAAAGCATTAAGGAAAAAATAAATCCTCAACCTTTCTTGGCACTTAAAGGACTTAATGTAATTTTGACGGCTTCTTTAGAAAAAAAGAAAGCATAACACAACAACAGGGCTCAGCATATTTATGAAATCATTCTATACGCGTATTTTATTTTTATCGGTACTCTTACTTACATTAGGTAAAGTATCGGGCTTGGCTCAGTCAGCTACCGTATCGCCCTATTCGCGTTATGGTATTGGCGATCTGCAAAACCAGAATGGTGTGCAAAGTTTTTCAATGGGCAATACAGGCATAGCACTACATAACGATACGCTTACACCTTATTTTATAACACTGAAAAATCCTGCATCGTACTTTTATAATAAGGTAACTACATATGAAGCAGGCCTGCTGAATAATAACATTATGCTCGCAACCGAGGGACAGAGCCACTATAACAACAATACTTACTTCGGATATTTTGCCATTGCATTTCCGGTAAGCAAAAGCTTCGGAGCAAGTTTCGGGTTGCGCCCTATGAGCAGTGTTGGGTACAATATAAACACCACTGCAAATATTGATAGTATTGACAAAAACGGCAATTCAACACCTATTGGTACCACTACAAACCAATATATTGGCACAGGTGGAATTAATCAATTACATGTTGGTTTGGCCTGGGCACCAAGTTTCTTTAAGAACAGGAACCTTTCAATAGGTGCCAATGCTTCATTTATGTTCGGTTACTTGAATTACACGCAAAATGTGGAGTATTCTCCTAACATACTTGCCATAAACAGCCAGACCATGGAAAATATTAATGTACATGGTTTTACTTCTGACTATGGCATTATGTATACTATAGGTAGAACTCACGATAGCGGTTTACAGGTTATATTGGGTGCAACGGGTACACTTGGTGGTAGTTTATTTGCAGATTATAATATGCTTTCAGTTGGTTATGTACCAGGTACTCCGCAAACTAATGTAGACACCATAGATAACGAAGGCGGTTCGGGGAAAATAAAGCTTCCCATATCCGGTGGCTTAGGAATTACCGTTGTGAAACGCGATAAGGACAATAATAACCAATGGACATTTTCTTTTGACCACGCCGTACAAAACTGGAGCAGGTCTACTATACCCGGTGAAACAGAAAACCTGAATAACAGTACCCAATATAATGTTGGTATACAATTTATTCCGCATAAAAACACCTCCTTTTTCAGCAGAATACATTATCGTATAGGATATTCATACAACCATACCTATTTAAATATCAACAATTACCCGGTTAATGATAATTGCGTTTCACTCGGCTTAGGTATTCCAATAGGTCCGCCTTTTGCTCCACCTATCAATACGCAATTGGGTATACTTAATATTGGCATGCAATTTGGCTCGTTAGGTACAACTTCTAATGATCTTATCCGTCAGGATTATGCCAAATTCCTGGTAGCATTTACATTTAACAGCAGGTGGTTCCAGAAACACCTTTACCAATAGGTTTCTGTATATTTGTGCTAACCGATTTATTTTTTCAATGAATCACTTTCGCATTGCATACACATTGCTCCTTTTAATTTCCTTGTTAGGTGTTGTATCGTGCGAAAACAATATGAAAACTGTTGACCTTATTACAGCAGAAGATAATACGCCATTACTGGTTGAGAATAACGCCACTATATTTTATACCGATTCAGCCCGGTCAAAACTTAAGCTTACAGCACCGGTTATTGAAAGTTATGGAGGAAAAGATCCGTACGACTTGTTCCGCAAGGGTATGAAAGTAGATTTTTACGACGACTCTATGCATATAAGCAGTCATGTAACAGCCGACTCAGCCATAATGCATAATAACAAGAACAATAAGCTTATGGAAGCCGACAGAAATGTAGTGGTAGTAAATAAAAAAGGTGAGCGGCTGAATACCGAACAGCTTTATTGGGATGAAACAAAACATATTATTTACACAAATAAAGCAGTTACCATAACTACAGCAACCGAAATACTAGATGGCGATGGGCTGCAGTCTAACGAAGATTTTACTGACTACAAGATTACCTCGCTCCACGGAACCGTAATGCTTAACGATACAAAGAAATAGACACTTGATTACTTTTTTCGTCATACTAATTTCACTTTCGTTCTCGTTTTTCTTCTCGGGTCTTGAAATAGCGTATGTATCTTCAAATAAATTACAAATACGCATTGAAAGCCAGAAAGAAAGCCTGACGGGAAGAGTTTTTACACGCATTACACAAAGCCCTGTTCGTTTTCTTACTACGCTTTTATTGGGCAATACCCTTGCCATTGTGGTGTTCAGTATCTTTATGTCAGATGTGTTGGAGAATATGCTGAATGGATATATTCATTCACAATTTGAAATACTTGCTATACAAACCATAGTATCTACAAGCGTTATTTTAGTTGTGGCCGATTTCATTCCTAAAACAATTTTCCGCTCGAACCCAAACCGTATACTTAAATTATTCTCATTCCCGAGCATGGTATTATATTATATGCTTCTGCCCTTTACAACAGTTGTACTTAACATTGCTTATTTTTTAATGAAACGCATTGGCAGGGTAAATGTGTTTCGCTACCAAAGCCGCTTTACAAAAACTGATCTGCATAGCTATATACAGGAACATACTACTGCAACCACCGATACCCAGGAAGTAGAACATGAAGTACAGATATTCCGCAATGCACTTAGTTTTCCCGATGCCAAAGTGCGCGATTGTATGGTGCCTATGGTTGATGCAATTGCAGTTGATATAAATGACGGCCTTGCTAAACTGAAAGAAAAATTTCAGCAAACCGGGCTTTCACGCATTTTGATCTACAGTGGCAATATGGATAATGTGGTTGGCTATGTGCATTACCATGAAATGTTTTCGAAAGCTGCTGACATACAGAAGGTATTGCTTCCGGCTCCGGTCATACCTGAATCAATGCCTGCAAAAGATGCATTGCGTATATTTATGCAACAACATAAAAGCATGGCTGTAATTGTCGATGAGTTTGGTGTGAATTCAGGTCTGCTTACTACAGAAGATATTATCGAAAAAATATTCGGAGAGATACATGATGAATACGACAAAGAAGACTTTATGGAAAAACAGGTCGGGCCTAATGAATATATACTTTCAGCAAGGCTTGATATTGACGACCTGAATCAGAAATATCATTTAAATATACCCGGCTCGGGCGACTATAAAACATTGGGTGGTTTTATTTTACACAATACAGGTTCTATACCCAAAACAAACGAAATTATTACCATAAATGATTTTCATATTAAAATTCTTTCATCGTCTGCCACCCGGATAGAACAAGTTAACCTGATGGTGAAAACTAACGGGTAAAATAGCAGGCACCTGCATAAAAGGGGAAATAAAGAAGCTTTAAAATAATAATCCGTTTATCTTTGACAGAATTTTTCGACTAATGCAGTGGCTCTGGTTAGCAATAGGAATAGTTTTTGAAGTACTGGGTACCATCTGCATGAAGCCCGCTGAAGGTTTCAGCAAGCTGGTTCCTTCTTTATTAGTGTTTCTTTTTTATGGCCTTGCACTTGCAAGCCTGGTTATGGTATTAAAAAAGAATGGCGAAATAAGTACTGTATATGCCATTTGGGCAAGCGCCGGAACTGCATTGATCGCAATTATTGGAATGATTTGGTTTAAAGAACCTGTAACCGTTATTAAAGTAGCCTCCATACTTTTAATAATACTTGGCATACTAGGCCTTGAACTTGTATGATAAAATAAGAGTATGAATATTTTTTTAACGGGTAGCACCGGTTTTTTAGGAGGCGAATTGCTTGTTGATCTGGCAAAACGAAAAGAGGTAAATAAGATATATTGCCTTGTTCGTGCCCTTTCTGAAGAGCATGCTATACTCAGGTTGAAACATGTGTTTGAATTGCATGGCGACGAATTCGATCCGAAAAGAATTATTCCGGTACTTGGCAATTTAGGTGAACACGACTTTGCTAAGATGCTTATTGCAAACAAGACACTTAGCGATACTACTGTGATTGTTCACTCAGCTGCAAACACTTCTTTCTCAAAAATATACGACAAGATAGTAGAACAGGTAAATATTACCGGTATAAGTGAACTTATAAAATGGTCGCAAACACTTACTAACCTCGAAACATTTGTTTACATAGGTACTGCAACCATTTGCGGTAAGGATATTGTTAACAGGGTAGTTAAAGAAGAAGAATCGCCAAACACTAAGGCGCACCATGTGGTAAAATATACCTATACCAAAATGATGGGTGAGATAATGCTTGCCAAAGCATTACCAAAAGAAAAAATACTTATTGTAAGGCCTTCTATTATTATGGGCGATAGCCGTGATTGGATTCCCCGTTCTTATGTCATCCTTTGGGCAATTGAAACCGTAAACCTGCTTCGCCTGGTTCCTGTAAATGGTAAATCGGCCCTTGATGTAATACCTATTGATTTTGCTTCAAAGGCAATAACATCACTCATGTTCTGCAAACGAAACCATTCTGTTTACCATATAACTTCAGGAACAGCTTCGTCTACAAGTTCTGAATTGATTACCAGCGCCATAGCAAAAGAATTTCCTGAACTTCCTCCCTTTAAGTTTATAGATAAAGAGATGATGAAGGAGATTAAACTGTGGGCTAAAGGAAAATTACCTGAAGGTAGTAAGCTATACGAATACAATACCTACCTCGATTACTGGAAGGACAGGTTTACCGATACCAACGAAATGAGGATCTTGCTTGCTGCACTTGACCCATACCTTGAATTTGCCGAACTGGGCCAGATCTTCGATAATACTAAGTTATTGAATGACACAGGTTTATCAGCTCCTGAGCCTGCTCATAGTTACCTGGCACGTGCCGCCAAATACCTCAAAAACATTGATGTTTTTGCAGGCGCTATCGATCCTTGATAGAAATCGTCCCGATATTGTAGTAATTGGTCGTGGTTTTAAGGCAATACATTTTTCACCAAATGCTTTGAAATCAATTTTCCTTTTATTACATTTGCTACTTAGTATACAACAAAACCTAATAATCATGTCGGGAGTTAACAAAGTAATACTTATCGGTAACTTAGGTAAAGACCCAGAAGTGCGCTACCTTGAAGGCGGAATTGCGGTGGCTAATTTTCCATTGGCCACTACCGAAGTTCATAAGAACAGGGCGGGTGAAAAAGTAGAGTCAACCGAATGGCACAATGTAGTGTTGTGGCGAGGATTGGCTGAAGTGGCAGAAAAACTCTTGAAAAAAGGTATGCAGGTTTATGTTGAAGGCCGCTTACGTACCCGTTCATGGGAGGATAAAGACGGTTCTAAAAAAAGGGCTACTGAAATTGTGGGTGAAAACCTTACTATTTTGAGCCGTAAGAACGCTTTAGGAGAAAATGGCGAAACCATTTCAGCTTCGGCTGAAGATATGGAAGTAAGTCCTCCGGCTGACCTTTCATTCTGATTTACTACATTTGTTTGAAATTCTCCGATAATACCGGAGCTTTTGTTCTTTAACTATACTTTAAAAAATTGGACCCCCTACTAATACTTCTTCACTTTCAAATATTATCTGTTTTCTCGTTTCTCGGCGCTGGTTTTGTATTGCTTTTAATAGGAGTATTCATCATTCTTTCAGCCCTGGTATCTTCGTCTGAAACAGCACTTTTTTCAATTCCGGCGGCAGAAATAGAAGTACTACAGCGCTCTGCAAATAAAAAAGAAAAGCAGATAGGGCAACTATTACAAAACCCGAAACACCTGCTTGCCGCGCTTGTTGTGTCAAACAATTTTTTCAATATCAGCATTGTGGTTCTGTCTGCTTACCTTACCGCAAGGACCATAAATATTTACACGCACCCTATACTGGCGTTCTTTATACAAACCATTGCTATAACCTTTATATTGCTATTGGCATGCGACATTATACCCAAGGTTTACGCCTCAGGGCATGCACTTAAGGTTGCCATGAGCCTGTTATTATTTATTTATATCATCCGCGCACTGTTCTATCCCTTTGCTTCGTTACTTACGCTCTCTACCTTGTTTATGGATAAGTACATATTCCGACAAAAGCAGGTACTGTCGGCTGCCGATCTTTCCGATGCGCTGGAAATTACTTCTTCGGAAATATCGCAAACACATAAAAAAATATTGCGCGATATAATTCAGCTTGCCAATAAGGACGTGAAGGAAATTATGAAACCCCGTATTGACATTATTGCCCTTGATGATAACCTTAAGTTTACTGAATTGCTTAGAAAGGCTGTAGAATGTGGGTTTTCACGTATACCTATATACAGGGCATCTATTGATTCTATTACCGGTTTACTTTTTACCAAAGACTTGTTGGCCCATTCTGATAAAGACGATACCTTCAACTGGAAGTATTTGCAACACAAAGCTTTTTTTGTGCCCGAGAGCAAAAAAATTAATGACCTGTTGGAAGATTTTCAGAAGAAAAGAATACACCTGGCTATAGTGGTTGATGAGTTTGGAAGCACATCGGGCATTGTAACCCTTGAGGATATTATTGAGGAAATACTCGGAGAAATAAATGATGAGTTTGACGAGGAGAACATTGTTTATTCAAAACTCGATGACCATAATTTTGTATTTGAAGGAAAAATAACGCTTGGCGATTTTTGCCGCAAGGCTAACATTGATGAATCTGTTTTCCAGGAAAAAAAGGGCGGGGCCGATACCTTAGCAGGGTTTATAATTGAAGTATGCGGCCGCATACCTGAAAAGTACGAAAAGATCGATTTCCCTCCAGTGGTTTTTAGTATTGAAGCGGCCGATAAACGAACCGTACAACGTGTGAAAGTGACCATAAAGGACCAAGTTCCCCAACAGGTTAACGACTAGTTCTCGTAATCGTCTTCACCAATATTCTTTGGCCTGTTCTGCTGTTCCTGCTGGTTAGCATTTTTCATAGAATCTAACTGGTGCTGGGTAAGAATAAATTTACGAGGCTCGAGCACTCTTCCGTTTTTATATACTAACGAATCCTTAGCTACTCCGCTGTCATTGAAATAGATCCATTTGCCATCTTTAACATCGTTATGGTAGCTGCCTTTTATTTCTAATTTACCCTCATCGTTGTAAAAACTTGCGGGGCCCTCCATTTTTCCATCTACGAAGTTGCCCTCCATTTTAAGCGTTCCGTCCTCAAAAAATTGCTGCCATTTACCATTCTCTTTATCATTGTGCCACATTTTGGTTTCCACAACATTGCCATCAGGGTAAAACATTACTGATTTTCCCTCTTTTTTCCCCTTATCATATTGTTCCTTGCTGCGCAAGCTTTGGCGGTCATCGTATGTTTTCCATATGCTGTCCTTCTGCTGATCAACGTACTTGCCCTCGCTGGCCTTTACGCCTGTAGAATAATATTCATGCACCCTTGCCACTTTTCCGTTTTCTGAATAAACAGAAAGTATCCTCAGGCTATCGCTATCGTAAAAGTATTTGAAAACACCCACGGGTTTATCATCCTTAAAATGTCCCTTATACCTGATCTTACCATTCGACCATTTCTGTTCCCAAAGCCCTTGTTTATGCCCGAATTTATCGAGCCTGTTCAGGGCCTTGCCGGTATCGGCATATATATAAACTATGCGTAAGGTATCTAATGCAATAAGCACGGTAGTATCCTGTGGTTGTGTTTGAGCTGAGGCCCTATAGCCGGTAAAGGCCAGTAACACTATCAGGCAAAGAATAAGCTTAAACGAAACGATCTTCTTCATACTATTTTACAAAGCTATAAAAAATAAGGGCTATTGTTATAATGCGGCTTTGCGTAAAAAGATACATTATTCACAAAAAATTGTTCATTGGTTTCATTTTTGTTGAATTGAATTAAGCTAAAAAGAAG
>JABCZY010000005.1 GCA_013289395.1 Bacteroidota bacterium | reverse complement strand
TAATATAGTAGGATATAAATGGTTTGATAACACTGGGCGCATTACAAGATATGATTCTCTAAAATGTGATAGTAGAGGTAATGTTATTGAAGAAAATAGTTATGCTAGAGAAGCGGTAAATTACGAAGTTCAGGCCCCAGCACATGGAAGGACAACAACAAAATATGATAATAATAATATGGTTGTGGAATACACTGATTATGGTATATCTCCAAATAGGACCACTTTCAAACATGATAAAAATGGTAATTCAGTTGAGATAAATCGGTTTTCTTTAAAAGACAGTTTAATTTCCAGAACTACTTTCAAATACTATAATAATGATAAAGAAGGTAATTGGCTTAAATCAATTGCTTTTGAGAATGGGAAAGCCATAAGGATAGGAGAGAGAGTAATAGAATATTACCCTTAAATCTAGCTATGTTATAGCTCAGACGGTTAGAGCAGCGCATCAAACTTTACACTGATTCATTATATTTGCATTCAGTTCTTATCAGTTATTTCAAGAAACACCTCAAATAAAAAAAGCACCTACGAAACTCGTAAGTGCTTGATTATTAAGTGGGCCCAGTAGGACTTGAACCTACGACCAACGGATTATGAGTCCGCTGCTCTAACCGTCTGAGCTATAGGCCCTGATAAATTGAGGCTGCGAATTTAAAAATTTATACGTTACTATGAACCAAAAAGTACCTGCAACTATTACAACCGTTGTTTTTGACCTGGGTGGGGTTCTGTTTGATATTGATTACTCCCTTACCCAGAAGGCTTTTATTGCTTTAGGGGCAAAGGATTTTGATAAACAATATTCACAGCAGGTTCAAAGCGGAGTGTTTGATGAATTTGAAAAAGGTCTTGTTACGCCTGCTCATTTCAGAAATGAAGTGCTTAAATGGTTGCCACAAGGCACTACTGATGAACAGGTAGATAATGCTTGGAATGCATTGCTTATAGGCTTCCCAAAAGAAAAGGTAACACTACTGAGAGAGCTAAAGAACAGGTATAAAATATTATTACTTAGTAATACCAATGAAATACACCTGCCGGCGGTCATTGAAATGATGGACAGTTCGCTCGAGCCCGGTATAATGGGTAAGTTATTCGAAAAGGAATACTATTCGTGTAAAATGCAGATGAGGAAGCCCGATACAGAAATATTCGAGCATGTGCTTAGTGAAAACGGATTGAACCCCGCTTCTACCCTTTTTATAGATGACTCTATTCAAAACATTGAAGGAGCCAACTCAACAGGCATACAAACCCTGCACTGCACCAAAACAATTAATTTGTTCGATTACTTTAGCCCTGCTTCTTAATTTCCTGGCAAAGCTCTATAAGTACTCCATTTGCACTTTTAGGATGCACAAAGCATATTAATTTATTGTCGGCACCCTGCTTAGGCCTATCAGAGAGCAAGGTAAAACCCTGCTTCTTCAGCTTCTCCATTTCGGCTTCAATATCGTCTACATCAAAGGCTATGTGGTGAATACCCTCACCCTTTTTCTCTATAAACTTGGTTATTGCACTTTCCGGTGATGTTCCTTCGAGCAACTCTATCTTGCTTTCTCCTACCTTAAAGAATGATGTATTAACATTTTCCGATGCTACCTGTTCCGTTTTGTATGCAGCCACACCCAAAAGGGTTTTATAAATAGCATTGGCTTCTTCTATATTTTTTACTGCTATGCCAAGATGTTCTATTTTGTTTATCATATTGGTTGTAAAAAAGAAACCCGAGGGTTTCCTCGGGTTTGTAAAATATTTTGTGAAGGCCTTTATTTCTTAATAAATTGGGTCATGCTATTATCATAGTTCAAATAGTAAATTCCCTTTTTCAAATCAGTAACATCAACCTTATCACCAAAGCCTCTCTTAGCAATATTGCCATACTCATCGTATATTTCATACATGGTAGCCGTAGAGAAATTAATAAAATCCTTAACTTTCTCAGGGCCTTCTGTTACTGCAGGTATATCTGAGTTAAAATCAGTAGGGTTCGACAAACGAGGTTGACCGGTATAGTCAACTTGCTTTACTCTGAATTTATTTTTTCCTGAATTTGGAGATACCTTAAATTGATATTCATGCGCATCAGGTGTTCCTATACCATCAACTTCACCAACCTTAACCCATTTGTTCCATCTGAACTGTTCAATGGTATAGGTAAGTTTACCGCTTTCATCTTTAGCAGTCCACTTAAGTGTGCTGGTTTTAGGATCAACACTTATAGATTGGGTTGTGAATGTGCTCTTTGGTTTCAATACTTCAGGATTAAGTACTTTAGGAGTACAATCATCCTTATGCTCAATTTTTACAACTACCTTATCGCCAGGCTTTAATCCTAGGTTCTTAAAATCAATTTCAAAAGCGCTTGAGTTTACCTCATCAGTAGTAACCTGTCCATTTACAGTAACTTCATATGCGCAAAAACCTACACCGCTACTCGCAAATGGGTTTTGTACGTATAAATTTTTTCCCTGATAGTTACCTTCAAGCACTATTACTCCAGCATGGGACACACTTAATCCGGCAATCAATATGCCGAAAAACAAAATTATCTTCTTCACTTTCCTATTCACAATGCGTACAAATATAGAAAAACTATTATTCCAACTAACGTCTGGTCCTCAAATTTTTCGCGGTGCAATATTAACAACTTAATTCAATATTTGAAAGAGTTTTTTATTTTTTTGCTTTTAACCCATGAAAATCACTATTTTTGTATACTATTATAGGGGCGAATGCTATTTTTGCATAAAATACCCCGTATTATATTCTATGAAAAGATTTTTATTACTAATTGGTATAACCTGCGCTTTATGTTTCACCTATTCGTGCAAACAATTGGGAGGCAAGGGCGCGAAAAAAGTTGCCAAAGGCAATCGCTTCTATGGCGGAACCTTGCATTTAAACAATAATACCCCAGTTCTTAATCTATACCCTTATTATATTTTCGATAATGTATCCTATAATGTTGCTTGTCAGATATATGATGGCCTTGTAAAGCTTGACCCAAGAGATCTTGCTATTTCACCTGATATTGCCAAGAGCTGGAGCCTGGATGCAAGCGGAACCGTATATACCTTTCACCTCCGTACCGATGTGACCTTCCAGGACGATCAGTGCTTTAGTAATGGTAAAGGCCGAAAAGTAACTGCCAACGATTTTAAGTATTCAATGGAAAAGCTTTGTACCGCAACGCCTGATAACGTTGTTTATTCAATTTCGTTTAAAGATAATGTGGTAGGTGCAGACGAGTATTTTGAAAGCAGCAAAAAAGGCACACCATCTTCGGGTATTAAAGGAGTAACAGTAGTAAATGACTCAACCATTGAGTTAAAGCTTATAAAAAAGAACCCTGTTTTTCTTAACATGCTTGCAGGGGTTGGTGGATTTGTTATTGCCAAAGAAGCCGTTGAGAAATACGGTAAAGACATGCATGTTGGTACCGGCGCATTCATTTGCGGCCCTGTTAGCGATACAGCAAACCTTATACTGACAGCTAATCCAAATTACTTCAGGCACGATAGCATTGGAAACCAGTTGCCCTTTCTCGATTCTGTTATAATTAGCTTCATTCCGAGCAGAACTGAGGAGTTTAAAGCCTTCCAGGAAAAAAAGATCGATTACGTAGCTAGTGTACCTTCTACACAAGTTGATAAAATGGTTGAGGAACAGATCTCAGATTTTCAACATAAGCCACCTAAATACTTATTATCACGGGTTCCTGTAATGTCAACGAAGTATTACGCATTTAACTTATCGACTGCTCCGTTTAATGATATACGTGTTCGTAAAGCATTTAACCTTGCTATTGACCGTAATAAAATTGTGAGCGAGGTTTTGCAGGGTGAAGCATTTGCACCGGGTACACATGGTGTTACGCCACCTTCGTTTATGTATGCTGATAAGCCTGAAAATAACTACGACATTAATAATATAAAAGGAGATTCGCTGAATATTGAGGTCGCTAAGAAACAACTCAGTGATGCCGGATTCCCTGATGGGAAAAAATTCCCTACCATAACACTTGAAATTAATGATGGTGGCGGAATTAATACAAGTGTTGCCTTAGAAGTTCAAAAAGAATTGTTAACTAACCTGAATGTGCATATAAACTTCAACATTGCTCCTTTTGCACAAAAGCTTCAGGATGAACGGTATTCAAAATTTCAAATGATCGGCGTTGGCTGGACCGCTGATTATCCAAACCCACTTGATTTTCTAATGTTATTCCTCAGTTCCAATGTTCCTGATTCAATAGGACAACCTTCGTATTATAATATAACACGTTACAAAAACAGCGAATACGATAAGCTGGTTGAGATGGGCCGCACTTCAGATTCTTTGAAGACATCGTATAAATACTATCAGCAAGCTGAACAGATGGCAATAAATGATGCACCCGTAATGGTGCTTTGGTATGACCAGAATTATAGCCTTACACATTGGGCTGTTAAAGATCTTCATACCAATTCTATGAATTACCTTGATGTTTCAGCTGTGTATATTGATGAAAAAACTGCTGAGAACAAAATGGCGGACTCTTCTTCTACTAAGAAAAAATAACGTGCTTAAACACACTCCTACATGGATTCGTACCGTAGCAGCAACCTTGTTGTTTGCCATGGTATATTACTTTGCAGGATATCGCCTTATTTATTTTATGATAACTGCCGATGCCAGGTATGAAGCATCTGTAGCAATGAAGAGTAAAGAAACTGTTTTAGAAAAGATCACGTTCCCTCAGTCTGAATACAATAAACTAAAATGGGCAGAAGGAAATAAAGAGTTTGTAAGTAATGGTCAATTATATGATGTGGTTAGTATAACTAAAAGCAATACTGAATACGTTGCCGAAGTATATTGTGATAAGAACGAAACACAGTGGGTAAAGGCCTTGAACAATTTTGTTAAACAACTTTTCCCTTCAAATAATAAGTCCGATAAACATACTGAAAGCATCCTTACTGCATTCCAGAAAGAATACATTCCGCTTAATATAGTTCACACAGTAACGCCCGATGTTACTTACGTTAAGCAATATTTACACACCGTAAATATTCATTCCATATGCCCTGATAAAGGTATATGGCACCCCCCTTCCTGCTGCTAATTTTACTTCGCATTCCTTTGTTTTGGAATGTAATTTTTTAATAGCCTGTGGCTATTGAAAAAGATTTTATTAGCACCAAATTCAAATTATATATACTATGAGAACATCTAAGATATTATTGCTTATTGCATTCGTATTTGCAGGCCTTTCAGCTTTTGCGCAAAATACATTAACCGGAAAAATTACTGATACTACCAATAGCAACGGATTACCGGGTGCAGTTGTGTATATAGCCGACCTTAAAAAGGCCGCACAAACCGATGCAACCGGAACGTATACTATGAATGATCTGCCTAAAGGAACCTATGTGATTGAAGTGCAAATGCTGGGATATGCTGACAGGGAACAAACTGTAACTGTTAATGGCAGTACAACTTTCAACATGGCATTATCGGCATCGGAAGTTGAAGAGCACGAGGTTGTGGTAACAGGTACATCAAAAGCATCGAGCATGCAGCATACACCGCAAGCAATAACTGAAGTATCAAAAGAATATCTCAATGAAAATTCTTCAACAAATGTAATTGACGCCGTTGCTCAAACTCCGGGTGTATGGGGTATAACAGATGGTCAAAGCATTTCCAAGCCAGTTATACGTGGCTTAGGATACAACCGTGTACTTACCGTAAACGATGGAGTTGAACAAGTTGACCAACCTTGGTTTGATGAGTTTGGTATTGAAGCAGACCCTGATGCAGTAAACAGGTATGAAATATTAAAAGGCCCGGGATCACTGGCATATGGGTCAGATGCAATTGCAGGTGTGCTTAACCTGATACCTGAACAGGCCTTACCAAATGGCCAAACACAAGGCGATGTGTTATTTAATTATCAAACAAATAATGGCCTGATAAATAATATGGCACATATTGCAGGAACTACCAATGGTGGTGTTTCATGGAGTGCACGTGTTGATAACATAATGGCACATGCATACCAGAACCCATATGATGGTTATGTAATAAACAGTCAGTTCAGTAATTTTAATGCCGATGGAACTATTGGCATACATCGTAAATGGGGATACAGCCAATTACACGCAAGCTATTTCAGCATGTGGACCGGTATTGTTGATGGGGCAAGAGACTCAGCTACAGGTTTACAAATGAGGCAAGTTTCTTATCCTGATCTGAATGGAGGTGCACCAAGTTACGAAATTGCAACTAAGCAGGAAGAAATGAGCTACACCCCTTTTGTTATATACCAACACATTCAGCACGATAAACTTGTTTGGGATAATAGTTTAGCAGTAGGTGGTGGTCATATTAACGCCATTTTCTCGTATCAAAAAAATGTAAGGCAGGAATTTAACGACCCTACTCAGCCCAATTCAGCTGATATATGGTACTATTCAGACGCTGTTACATACGACCTACGTTATGTATCTCCGCAACTAGGAGGTTTTAACTTTTCTGTAGGATCGAATGGTGTATCACAAACATCGCAAAGCCTTGGTACATTTATGCTGATACCAAACTACAATTACCTTACAATGGGTGGCTTTGCAATAGCAAATGAAAAAATAAACGATAAGTTTTATTTAAGCGGTGGAGTTAGGTACGACACCCGCACATTTAATGGTATTGACCACTGGGTTGACTCAACACAAGTACCTGTAGCGGCAAACACGCCGGGCGGAATTCATGAATTTACCGGCTTTACTTCTCATTTCAGTGGAATGTCGTGGAGCATTGGCGGAACCTATGATATAACCAAGAATGTGTATGTAAAGGTAAATGCAGCACAAGGATGGAGAGCGCCTAATGTTGCTGAATGTGGCGCTAACGGAGTGCATGATGGTACAGTTGTTTGGGAACTTGGAGACCCTTCGCTGAAGCCTGAAACCAATACCGAAATTGACGGAACTTTTGGTATCAACTGTAAAGATGTAACATTTGAAGCCAATTATTTTATCAATAACATTAACGATTTTATTTATGCCAAAGGCATACCCGACTCTGTTAACAATACCTTTACCAGTATTGGCTTAGGCCCTGCTCCTGTTTATAAATATACACAAGGCCAGGCTCGTTTATCAGGTGGCGAAGTAGTGCTTGATGTACATCCTTCCACCTTGTCATGGGTAGATCTGAATGTATCATTAAGTATGGTTGATGGTGGCTTATTAAATGTTCCTGATTCGGTACATGTATTACCATTTGTACCTCCTACACGAGTAACAGCTGACCTGAAATTCCATATAAATAAAATTGGCGAAAATATCAGAGATGCCTATTTCAAAATAGGAGTACTTAATGAATCGCAGCAAAATAAAATTTACCAGCAATATGCTATTTACAATGGCATTGACATTGCTAATAGCCCGCAGATATATGCAGCAAGTAAAGCGGCCACTGCGGGTTACACATTGTTCAATGCAGGTATTGGAGGAGATATTATTACTAACGGACATAAGTTTTGCGAACTATATATAATTTGTAATAACCTGCTTAATACGGGATATATGGATTATATGAGTCGTTTCAAATACTATGCATATAACCCTTACGATAACCGTGTAGGCGTATTTAATATGGGCAGAAACGTTAGTATTAAACTTATAATACCTTTCGCTCTTTCTAAGAATTCTGAGATAAAGGCTGACTAAACAAATTAAACGCAAGCTCTGGCATTAAAAGCCCAGGGCTTGCGTCTATCTAATTTGTAACACATGAAAAAAATTGCCTGCATATTTCTTACATCTTTATTCCTGCTTTACTTAGGCGGTATTCAATTACTGTATTGGGCAAAAATGAACAAGGCAAAGTACGAAGCAACCGTATTTATACAAAATCAAGGTTTCAAAACTTTAGATACAAAGTGCTTTCTATTTACAAACAGTCAATATGCCTCAATACAGTGGATTGAAGCCAATAAAGAATTCAGCACTAATGGCCAACGATATGATATAATTGATATAGAAAAAACACAAGAAGGAATAAAAATTACTTGCTATTGCGATAATGAGGAAACCGAGATCGTGAATGCATTTCAGAAGTTTGCTGATAAATTCTTCCCTACACAGCAGCAATCAAATAGCAGTGATACAGATATTATCAGCAAGATCACAAAAGAATATATGCCCATTGATCTTACATTCAAATTCTCAACATACGAGAAAGTTTCTTCTACATTCATAAAGGAAGGAAGCCTCTATTCCATATTATTGCCGGCCGGCATCTGGCATCCCCCAACGCTTTGTTAATTTCATTGTAACGCCAATGTAGCCATTAAGGCTATGTACGGCGTTACTTCTTTCTGTGCATTAAACTGCATGAACATATTCAATAGAGCGAAAAACTATACCCTATTAATTACTATAGCATGAAACCTATTAAACACATTTCTATAAAAGAATCGTCAGACGAGCTAGCTGAACTATATAAGGAAAGCAAAGATTTTCTGAAGCCTCGTATTCAACTATTAATACTACTGGCCAAAAACCCGGTAACCACAAAGCCAAAACTGGCAAGAAAACTTGATGTAGCATATAACAGCATAACTAAATGGCTTGAGCTTTACCGAGAAGGCGGGCTTGAAAAACTGCTCGAAATAAAAAGAGGAAAATACAAAAGCCCTGACAGAAGAACATTGGGGTTTCCGCCTGAAGTTTATGAGGCAATCGAAAAACAACATAAAGCAGAGCCATTTCAAACCTATGTAGAACTACATGAATGGGTTAAAGACCGCTACTTTCCTTCAATAAAATATTCTACCCTTATTAAATACCTTAACCTTTATTTTGGCAAAGAACTTAAAATTGGAAGAATATTGGAGCTTTCAATAAAAGAATCGATTACTGAATTGGAAGCATTGCAAACTAAATGCCTGCCAAGGATAAAGCCGCGGGTAAAAATGCTGATGACCCTAAAACAGAACGAGCAACTATCGAGAGCTGAATTAGCTAAAGAACTGAACGTTAGTTATGGTAGCATATTAAAGTGGACAAACATATACCGGCAAGGTGGAATAGATGAAATGCTGAAATATAATCTTGAATTGGTTATTACGCCGGAAGTACTTAAGTATATTGAAAAACAATTTCAGCAAGGCAAGTTCAATAATTTCTCAGCACTTTATAAAGAGATACGCAGAAAATATTTACCTGGTATAAAATACTATACCCTGCACAGATACATACACAGGCATTTTGCATCGGAACTGGATGCCGCAAGGGTTTTACAAATGCCGGTAAAAGAAAGCGCACAGCAATTGAAGGAGCTATATATGAAAAATTCAGCGTCAAAAAAACAGCGAATAAAAATGCTGCTATCACTAAAAACATTGCCCGGGCTTACTAAAATTGAATTGGCAAAATTATCGGGTGTTGCAGTGGGCAGTATTCACCGCTGGTTTAAAATGTATAAAGAAGAAGGTTTCAATGGCCTAATGGAGATTAAAATACGAGGGAGAAAAAAACTTGAACTACCAGACAGTCTTCATAATTCAATCGATAAAAAGTTGAAAAGCAATCCTGATATGAATCTTACTGAATTACATAACTGGGTTAAAACTTTTCATAAATCAAACCTTAGCTATAACAAACTATACCGTTACGTGCGCAGGCATTTTATTGAATTGCCCAAGGTAAATTTTAATACACGGTTAAGTGAAGAAGGAACGTTTAACCGAGTGGCTTAAAGATTGTGCTGGCAGATGAGGGAATGCGAATTGTGTTTTGAGAACTCCGCCTTATTAACATAAGGCGGGGGTTCTTTTATTACTTTTTAGTAGAATAATACCTATAAATCACTCAATCAAAGAGTTATATAACTCAATCTGAAAGACTAAAACCTTTTAGTTTTTTATATGGTAGTCATTTCACTTAAATATTTCTCAAATGTTATGGAAATGTTATGTTAAGTGCATATATTCGTGAAATTAATCAATAAATCCTGTATGAAAAACAAAAAATTACTCCCTGTTGTAATTTTACTTTTCGCAATTACAACTTCCATTTCCGCTCAAAAAAATATCACCAATTACATTAAGTGCTATTTCACACAACCAGTCGATAATACGTTGTCTACTGGTGTAAAGGCAGTGTATTGTAATAATTCTATTTTCGATACCCTGGCGGCATATATAAATAAGGCAAAGTACACTATTGATATTGCCCAATACGAATGGATAACCTTATCCGGCACAGACCCAATTCAAACTGCTATTACTGCTGCTAATAAAAGAGGCGTTAAAATACGTTACATACAGGACTATAGCTATTCAACTAAGAACACTGGCGTAAAGGCTATGTCTGCCGCCATACCTGTACTTACTAGCCCTACTCAGGGTAATGCAAGTTGTACCACCAGTAATGGCAGCGAAAAGTATAACATTATGCATAACAAGTTTGTAATTATTGACGAATATAATTCCGATAGTACAGGTGTATGGGTATGGACAGGTTCACCTGACTGGGATGATGCAATGAGCAGTTGCGATTATAATAACGCCATTGTATTCCAGTCGAAAGTATTGGCTCGGGCATTTACCAACGAATTTAATATCATGTGGGGCGATACTACCCATGGTGGCGCTGCAGGGACAGGTAAGTTCGGTTCATGTAAACCTAATTCTGGCACACATCACTTTACAATTGGTGGCTCAAAGGTTGATCTGTACTTCAGCCCTTCTGATAGTGTAAATAATCAAATAGTAAAGACTATAGGAGCAGCAACAGTTGATGAATATTGTGGCATGTTTACATTTACTGAAACCACCGATGCAACTGATATAGTAAATCAGAAAAAGGCTGGTGCAACTGCGTATGCCATACTTGATAACTTTAGCAGCGGAACATATACGCCATATACAACAACATTACCAAATGGTCTTGGTTCCAATTTTCATGGTTTTGTAAGCAGCAGCTGTCTCTACCATAATAAATATATTATTGTGAATCCTTCGGCACCATGTGATGACCCTAAAGTATTGACCGGCTCACATAACTGGACCTCATCGGCCGATGCAGAAAATGATGAAAATACAGTTATAGTACATAATGACACTATTGCAAATGAGTACTTACAGTCTTTTGGCGGCGATTTCAAAACAATAGGTGGTGCTTCAGTTGTTCCTCCTAAGAACCCTTGCCCTGGGCCAACTGGTATAAATACAATTGATAATACTAATTCAACCCTTGACGTTTTCCCTAATCCTTACAATGGAAGTGTACATATCAATTATACCCTGACTCAGGATACCAAAGTGACCATGACCGTTTACAACATAATGGGCGAAAAGGTTGCTACGCTTTTAAACGGAAATACACTGGAAGCCGGCCAGCATACATACCAATTCAATGGTAATGCAGCGGGTATTTATATTTTACAAGTGATTGAAGGCGGCCGTATTTATACCCGTAAACTGGTACAGGAATAGCAGGACCTTTATTATTTATTACAAGAAAGAGACCTTGATGAAAATTCAGGGTCTTTTTTTGTTAATATTGCAGGGAACATAACTGAACAAAATGAGAAACTTCTTCGCCTCTTTATTTGGAGCCCTGATAGGTATATTTCTGGCCTTTTTTCTCATTTTCATATTTGTGGTGGGAATGGTTAACAGTGCTGTTAAATCAATCAAGAAAGATAGCACCACAATAACCAGCTCATCATCCGTTCTGGAAATAAGGTTAAGCCATGAAATAAAAGAACGTTCACCTGAAAGATCGTTCAACTTTAAATTGGATGATAATGAGAAAGTATTCACAGAAAACTCAGGCCTGAATGATATTATACTTGATATTCAGCATGCAGCTACCGATAATTCCATTAAGGGAATATTCCTGGATCTTTCCGATGTGCCTTCAGGTATTGCCACTGTAGAGAATATCCGCAATGAGTTATTGAAATTCAAAGAATCGCACAAGTTTATAATAGCATATAGTTCGGGTTACAGTCAGAAATCATACTACCTGGCATCGGTAGCAGACAACGTATACTTATACCCCGAAGGTGAAATATTTATGAAGGGACTTTCGGCTCAAATAATGTTCTATAAAAAAGCATTAGATAAATTGGGTATTGAAGTTCAGGTATTCCGCCATGGCAGGTATAAAAGTTTTGTAGAGCCTTACATACTTGAAAAAATGAGCCCTGATAATAAACTGCAAACCCGCATGCTGCTTACATCGGTTTGGGATAAAATGCTTGGCGAAATAGGCGCTTCGCGTAATATTACAGTAGCTACACTTAATGAATTAATTGATAACCTAACCGTTCACACAGCACAGTTGGCTAAAGAAAATAAGTTCGTTGATGACCTGTTATATCCGGATGAAGTGATCGATAAAATAAAAACAAAACTTTCTCTACCTGCCACCAAGAATATTTCATTTATCGGGCTTGATGATTACAGAGAAACATTTACTCCTTCAGAATATCAAAGTGGTATACCCAAAACCCCGCTATCGAAAATTGCAATTATTTATGCATACGGAGATATTGTGCAGGGCAATGGAAATGGTGATGACATTGGTTCAAAGCGAATTTCAGAAGCCATTCAACAGGCAAGGCTCGATGCAAATGTTAAAGCCATCGTGTTACGCGTAAATTCTCCGGGAGGAGATGCACTTGCATCAGATATTATATGGAGAGAAGTGGATATGGCCAAGAAAGTTAAACCTGTTGTAGTATCTATGGGCGATTATGCCGCTTCGGGTGGATATTATATTGCTTGCGATGCAAATGAAATTGTAGCTGAGCCTAATACCATTACTGGCTCAATTGGTGTATTTGGCCTTATACCTAATGCACAGGGCTTTTTAAGCGATAAACTTGGAATAACTGTAGATACCGTAAGCACTAATACACATGCTGCAGCTGGTTCTGTTTTGTATCCCTTAATGTCGAGTGAAGCAGCTGTGTTGCAGGGCGGCATAGAAAATTTCTATCACACTTTTTTAACCAGGGTTGCAGATGGACGTAAACTTACTACTGCACAGGTTGACAGTATTGCACAAGGAAGAGTATGGACCGGTACACAGGCTTTGCAAATAGGCCTTGTTGATACACTGGGCGGCATGAAGATGGCCATTGCAATAGCCGCAAAAAAAGCACATATAACTTCATATACCATTGAGGAATTACCCGGCATGATCAGTCCGTTACGGAAACTCTTAAGCCGTTTCTCAGGCGATGATGCTGAAAGTAAAATACTGGAAAAAGAACTTGGAAATATGTATGAGCCTGTGCAGGAATTATCGAAAGCAATCCAAATGAAAGGTGTGCAGGCCAGGATGCCTTACCAATTAATAATTGAATAACCAACAAATAAAAACAAACGTATGCAAGCATTAGTAGGAATTATGATGGGCAGCGCATCAGATCTGCCATTGATGAAAGAAGCAGCAGCTGTATTAGAAAGTTTTGAAATACCTTTTGAAATTAATGTGCTATCGGCGCATCGCACCCCTGATAAGGCGATGGAGTATGCGGCCAATGCAGCCAAACGTGGCATGAAAGTTATGATAGCCGGAGCAGGAGGAGCAGCACATTTACCAGGTGTTGTAGCAGCATTAACACCATTGCCTGTTATAGGTGTACCGGTTAAGTCTACCAATTCAATTGACGGATGGGATTCTATTCTTTCTATTTTGCAAATGCCTGGTGGCGTACCGGTAGCAACTGTTGCACTTGACGGTGCACATAATGCAGGCATACTTGCAGTACAAATAATTGCTACTGGCGATCCTGCATTGCAGAAAAAAGTAATTGCATTTAAAGAAAAGCTTAGGGAAAAGATATATAAATCGGCTGAAGAAATAAATAAGCTTGATTTTAAATTCATGGTTAAGCACTAAACTATATAATGGCAGTACCTTTAGAAATTATACGTCGTCACCTACCACGCCAATTCGTGCTGGTGATCGACGTATTTTTTTGTTTTTGTGCGTTGGTGCTTGCCTATCTTCTCAGGTTCAATTTTTCCATTCCCCTTTCTGAAAGAGTTACATTTGTTTACGTTTTTCCTTTTGTATTGGTAAGCAGGGCTGCCAGTTTTTATATTACGGGTATTTATAAAAACATAATACGCTACACCGAAGCAAGGGATGTTCAGCAAATGGTGGTAGTGCTTACGCTCGTAAGTGCTTTTTTCGCCATTGCCAACATAGTAAGGTATTTAATTGACAGTCATTTTATTGTTCCCTACTCTATTATTGTAAGTGAATATCTTGCCACTACATTTATTATGATCGCGGCAAGGCTCATTTACAAATCGCTTTATGCAGGTGCATTTAACCCTGCTAAAACCAAACGCAGTATAATTATTTATGGAGCTGACGAAGCAGGTATAATTACCAAAAGAGCCGTTGACCGTGATGCCGGAACAAAATACGATGTTGTTGCTTTTTTAGATGAAGAGCCCAGTACATGGGGCAAACGATTAGAAGGTATCACTATTTATTCGCCAGATAAACTGAAGGAACTGCTTGCTGATAACAATGTAGCACACCTGGTAATGGCAGACTCTAATGTTTCGTTTGAAAGAAAGAATAAAATAATAGATACCTGTTTAGCATATGGTACAAAGGTGCTCAATGTGCCACCTATAAATAACTGGACAAACGGAGAGTTGAGCTTTAAACAAATAAAACGTGTTCGTATTGAGGACCTATTGGAACGTGATCCCATAATTCTTGATAAGGACAAGATAGATGCTGAGATAAAAAACAAAACCGTACTCATCACTGGTGCTGCAGGTTCAATTGGTTCTGAAATCGTACGGCAGATAATTCCATTCGGCCCTAAAAAACTTATACTTGTTGACCAGGCCGAATCGGCACTATATGACCTTGAGCTTGACCTGAAAGAATTTCCTGAACTTGTTTACCGATCGTACATTGCTGATATATGCAACTACGACAGGATGGAACACATTTTCGAGAAAAATAAACCCCAGATCGTATTCCATGCTGCTGCATACAAACATGTACCGGTAATGGAAGATAATCCGGCAGAAGCCATTCTTGTAAATGTAAAAGGGTCTAAAACAGTAGCGGATATATCGGTTAAATATAATGTTGAGAAATTTGTAATGGTATCCACCGATAAAGCTGTTAACCCTACCAGTGTAATGGGCGCTTCAAAACGAATTGGAGAGATATATGTGCAGGCATTAAATAAAAGAAGCAATACACGTTTTGTAACTACACGCTTTGGAAATGTATTGGGTTCAAATGGCTCGGTAATACCACGTTTCAGGCAACAGATAGAAAAAGGCGGCCCTGTTACTATTACTGACCCTGAGATAACACGTTACTTTATGACCATACCGGAAGCTTGTCAATTGGTATTGGAAGCAGGTGCAATAGGTAAAGGTGGAGAGATCTTTGTTTTTGACATGGGGAAGTCAGTAAAGATCGTTGACCTTGCTATGCGAATGATACAACTTTCCGGGTTAACGCTAGGCAAGGATATTAAAATTGCATTTACCGGTTTAAGGCCAGGTGAGAAACTATATGAAGAGTTGTTACATAATAATGAAAATTCATTGCCAACACACCACGCACAAATACTGATAGCTAAGGTTAAAGAATACGATTACGAAACTATTATTTCATTAATAGATGAGCTGATACTAGTTGCTACCAAGCAAGATGAAATGGAGATCGTACAAAAAATGAAAAACCTTGTACCGGAATTCCTGAGTAATAATTCAGTATTTGAAAAACTTGATGCAGCTACTTCGCCAGTGAAGAAGTAGTATGTGTAACAGATAGTAAATTGATATCGTAAATTACTATTGCCCCCGGAGGAATTTTGTCCTTATCACCAACCAGGCCATTTGCCAGGTTAGAAGGAATAATAAACGTAGCCTTGTCGCCTACATGCATAAGCTGAACTGCTTCATGTACACCAGACTCTACTTCATCCTCGCCTACCTTAAATTGCTTTGGCCCTTCGTTCTTAGTATCGTAACATACAGTACCATCAAGCAGGCTTATGGTATAGCTTACTGAAGCAAACTCACCCACTTTAGCTTGTTCGCCTTTACCGTGTTCATTTATTTTATAATAAATACCCGATGCAGTTTTTTGCATATCGTAATTATGTCTTGCCACATATTGTTTTATTTCATCTTCCTGCTGAAGCAGAAATTCTTTATGCGAGTTAATTAGCCCATTATTAACTTCTTTCTGGCTTATTTCAGGATGCTTCTTTCTTGGCTCATCAGTATTGCATCCGATAAGAGCCAAAGCAGAAACGCAGAAAATAAAAATGTTATTTATTGAACGAGGTTTCATTTCCCTTTTAACTCGGCTTTATAAGTAGACAACAGGCCCAGGAATTTAATAATGGTTTCATCCATTGAAAGATCACTTATTCCACCGGCTGCGTTCACGTGCCCACCGCCTCCAAAATGAGCGCGGGCAAATTTATTCACGTCAAATTTATGTTTCGAACGGAATGAAATACGTATCATTCCATCTTCCTTTTCGGTAAACAATGCTGAAAAGCCCACACCTTTAACAGACAAGGGTTGGTTTACCAATCCTTCTGTATCGCCATCCTTATAATCAAAACGCTCCAGTTCACTCAGGGTTAATGCTATAAACCCGGTAGAATATTCCGGGAAAATTTTCATTTTCTCAAGTAATGCAAAACCGGTTAGCCTTAGCCTGATCTCACGGTTCGCATCATTTACAAGTTCATATACCTTTGTTATCTCAGCTCCTTTCTCCATTAATTCCGCCACCACATAATGGGTATGCGTGCTGGTTGACGAAAACCTGAATCCGCCTGTATCGGTCATTATTCCGGCATATAGGCAATTGGCTATCGACTTATTTATTTTCTTTTTCTCACCCAATTTTTCTATCAGGTCAAATATCAATTCACCCGTAGATGATGCACTCACACTATGAAACATCAGGTCCGCAAACTGTTCAGGTTGCGGGTGATGGTCAACCACAAGCTTAACAGCCTTTGATTTTGCCACAGCGGGGCCCAATTCATCAATACGCTTAAGTCCGTTAAAATCAAGGCAAGCAATAAGATCAGCCGACTTAATGGCTGCCAATGCTTCAGCCGGTTTCTTATCGTAGGTAATAATATCTTTTGCACCAGGCATCCACTTCAAAAAATCAGGATACACGTTAGGAGAAAGTACGGTTACGGTATGGCCGAACCTTTTTAGGAAATGAAATAAGCCAAGCGATGAACCAATTGCATCCCCATCAGGAGATTTATGCATTATAATGGTAACCTTTTGAGGTTCACCAATTATTTCCTTCAATTTTAAAAGCTCTTGTTCAGTCACAAAATTTAATTTACAGGTTGCAAAGTTAATTTATATTTGCGGACACTTTAAAAAAACAGACATTATGGCTACGAACAGAACATTTACTATGGTTAAGCCACTTGCAGTTACTGAAAACAATGCAGGTGCTATATTACAAATGATACAAAAGGCTGGTTTTAAGATAGTTGCAATGAAGCAATGCCGTCTTAGCAAAGAGGCTGCAGGTGCCTTTTACGCAGTACATAAAGAGCGTCCTTTTTATGGAGAATTGGTTGATTCTATGTCATCGGGACCTATTGTAGCGGCTATTTTAGAAAAAGCTGATGCAGTTAACGATTTCCGTAAGCTTATTGGTGCTACCGACCCGGCCAAGGCTGATGCAGCTACAATCCGCAAGTTATATGCACGTTCTATATCAGATAACGCGGTTCATGGTTCTGATAGCGATGAAAATGCAAAGATCGAAGGAGATTTCTTCTTTTCAATGCTGGAAAGGTTCTAAAAATTTAATTGGTACTATATAAGATAGGGTGGAGCAATCTATCCTATCTTTTTCTTTTCTGCCCTGATTGTCTCCATCAGTTTATCCGACAATTCTTTTAATTCAGGCATCATCTCCTTTACTTGCGCAATAGCAGTATCCGATTCTTTTTTATTTTCTATTGCCGATAAAAGATCTGATAATTCAATACAGTCACCATATTGAATTGATGATTTCATTCTATGCGAATCTCTTTTTGCCTGGTTAAGATCATTGGCTGCAAGGGCATCCTCAATTGACTTTACATCTATCGGAATATTTTTAGACATCAGGTCCAATATTTCCTTTACAAACTCCATGTCATCTTCGGCCAATGCGTATAAGTGCTTTAATGAATTGTTCTCAGCCATACGCTATTATAGCTTGTTTAACGCATTCATTACCGACTCTTTCATATTGCGGCTTATGGGTATGTGTTGATCAGCTATTGAAATTACCTGGTCATCTATCTCTTTAATTTTATCGATCCGCACTATGTAAGAACGGTGCACACGTATAAAATCTTTCTTAGGCAATTTATCTTCAATTGCTTTCATAGTAGACAGAACTGTGTATCGCTGCTTGTCAACATAAATATTCACATAGTCAGCTAATGCTTCAACTACAAGTATATCCTTAAGGTTAAGATGCACAAATTTATTCGTCACCTTAATAAATATTTCACTGCTTTCAGGTGTCTCCTTTTTAAGGCTCTCCTGCATTTCCTTTGCTTTGGTAACTGCTTTTAGAAAGCGGGGATATTCTACAGGTTTTAAAATATAATCGGTAACATTAAAATCAAATGCCTCAGCGGCATATTCCTTTTTAGATGTTATAAGTATTACCTGGGGTATATCGTGGAAAGTTTTAATAAAGTCAATACCGCTCATTTCAGGCATCTCTACATCAAGCAGTAACAGGTCAGGCTTATCATTCTTTATGGCTTCAAGAGCCTCAATAGGGTTAGTATAAACACCAGTTAGCGTAAGAAATGGGGTTTTCTCCACACAATGTTTAACAGCTGCTCTGGCTACTTCATTATCATCTATTATAATACAATTCATGGTTGAGGTTTCATAACCAAAAGTAGCATTTTCCATGAATCATGTCCTAGATTCCTACCAGTCATCGAATGAAGTATTCCATTCATCGGTTTTGATAAGTGTAAGGGTACATACCGCCGTAATATTGCTCTATAAAACAAAATCAAACATCATGAAAACACAAGACATATATACCAGCGACAAAAAAGAAACCGGAACAGCTTTAACTTTTATGGCAATCCTTTTTCTTCTGCTTTTAGCAGTAACCAATTTAACAGCAGCGCCAGTATCGACCGATAGATTTGGTTCATACAGAGCAGAATGCACTAATAATGAAGCCATTATCAAGTGGAACGTAACCGACGACAATGCCGACCACTATACTATAGAACGCACACAGGATGGTGTACATTATGAGTTAATAGGCGATGTTCAGGCCATTCAGGGTCTCTCAACTCATCAATACTCTGTTATCGACAACACTCCTTTAACCGGAATATCCTATTACCGTATCTCTCAATTTTCTGATGAAGGGAAACAGACATATTTAAATACGGTAGTCTATACTCCTTGCGAAAACAATGAGGATATTGAGGGGTTCAATACATCAACCGATGTATTTATACAAATAAATGCAAAAAGTGACGACACCTGTTCTATTACTATTACCAGTGTAGATGGAAAAACCATTCTATCTCAAAACCGTAAAGTTTCAATGGGTTTGAATAACTATAAGATCGAGCCAAAAGTTGAAAAAGGTGTTTACGTATTGTATGTGACTTACCACAATCTTAAGTTCAATAAAGTATTAGTGCTGGAATCGAGCATGGCTAAATAATAAAGTGAGGGGATAAAGGGTGAAAGGGGGCTACATAGCCCCTTTTTTAATTATCCAAGAGGCATCAGCCAAAGAACTGTAACCCCTTGTATCAGGCTTGAATACCAATCGTCGAGTGAAACTTACCAGTCGTCGGTTTGGCTGAACATAGGCCCTGCAAGTGCCGTAAACTTGCATATATAAAGTCAACAACATGAAAACAGCGAAGAACAGATATAGCAACGGAAACCTGGAAGCAATAACTATTATTACCTTTTTTATAATTCTTTTTTTAGTTACCATTTTTGCAGGCACTGCAGCAGCCCAACCCGTAAATGGCAATTCAGGGCATTGCCTTGAATTTAATGGCACTTCATCAGGAGTAACATTCAACAATAATAACCTGGGGCTCTCAGGCAATACCATGACAGTAACTGTATGGGTAAAATGCAACAGCACTACCAATGAGGGTAATTGGGCAGGTATTGTAGCAATTGATAATGGTAATAGCAGCGCAAGCGGAGACGACGGACAGTTCTGGTTACAACATAGCCAGTTGAATACATTATTTGAATTTGCTGTACAAACCAGTAATGGCAGACAATATGTACAAAGCGTAACAAGCCCTGTTACCGGCCAATGGTACCATGTAGCAGGTGTTTATGATGGAAGCTACGTTAATATATATGTAAATGGTGTACTTGAGTCACGGTATGCTCAAACCGGAAACATAAATAACTACAATGGACAGTATAATCTTGTTTTTGGCGAGTGGGCAAATCCGGGAAATGCGTACCGCAGGTTTAATGGTGATATTGATGAAGTTAGTATTTGGAATGTGGCACTTACACAAACACAGATTCGGGCATATATGTGCAAAAAGTTACAAGGAGCCGAATTGGGCCTGGTTGCATACTTTAGAATGAATGAAACATCTGGCACTCGTGTAAGTGATGTTACATCAAACGGCCGTAAAGGAACTTCTTCAAATACCACTATTGTTTGGTCGGGTGCACCAATAGGCGATGCAAGTGTTAATACATATGGAGGTAGCCGTTTATCTATCAACAACTCAAGCTATGGCGATTCACTATCTATAACCAATTTCAGCTCAACCCCTACCGGCATACAATTGTATTGCATTGATACTGTGCCTAATACTACAACGGCCCCTGCAGGCTACACATCACTTGCTACCGGCTACTATTATGGTGTGTTTATAATAGGTTCCACTTCACCTACCTATAAGGTTAACTACTACTATACGGGAAACCCAATGGTAACTGCCCAGAATATTGGTGGCCTGGCAAATCGCTCCGATAATACTGTTATGACCTGGACTGATCTTGGAACCACCGTCATTGCATCAACATCAGTATTACAAAAAGCAGGGCAAAGCGGAAGGAATGAGTTTATTCCTGAACTTAAAATAAGCCCAATGCCTATTAGCCTGTTAAATTTTAGTGCAATTCCTGACGGCAATGTAGTGGATATTAAATGGTCGACTGCAACTGAAGTAAATAACCATTACTTTACTGTAGAAAGAACTACCGATGGCACACACTATGAAACAGTAGCTATTGTGGATGGCGCAGGTAATTCGGACTATACCCTAAGTTATTCAGCAAAAGATGAGAATCCGGTTGCAGGCACATCGTATTACCGCTTAAAGCAAACCGATTTCGATGGAAAATCCAAAACATTTGAAGACGTGATCGTTACGTATACCGAAAGCAATTCAACATCCTTACTTACTCAACACACTTACCCTAACCCATTTAAAACCAGCTTTTCTATCAATTTTGAAAGCGATAAAGCAACCCAACTATCAGTAGAAGTACTTAGCTCAACAGGCGCTTTTATTGATGGTGAAACTATTATCTGTGCAAAAGGGAATACCCAATATGAGTATCAGAAGGGATATCTGTTAACAAGCGGAATTTATTTTGTACATGTAACTGATCTTGCCAGTGGCCAAAGTACGGTTCAAAAAATAATCAAACTCTAAATACATAAGGTGAGGAAAGGCCATAAATGGCCATGTACAGGAAGGGTGGTGAACCGGGGGGTCGCCACCCTTTTCTGTCCGTATGATTTCCATCAGTATATATACTGATTTTGCTCATATAGCATCCTTAATCTCTGCAATACCTTGCAGAATAAATTGATATTGTATTATAATTGTGTAATACCCCCAGGAGTTTGAAGATCCATAAAAAAATAATTTATGTTTTTTGCCTCGCATTCAGTGCGCTGATTTCGGTTGCCATCTATTCATATTACAATACACGCCTGGGCGTTCATTCTGCTGAAATGACAAATCACACACAGGATGTTTTATATAATATTGAACAAGTGCTGGCTGTAAATACCGACATGGAAGATGCCACACGTGGCTATTTACTTACCCGCGAGAATAAATTTATAGACGCCTGCTATAAAGCATCGATCTTGAACAATGAGTATTTGCACAAGCTTGAACAATTAGTAAAAGATAATGCTGTACAGGAAAAGCGAGCATCTGATCTGTCACTTCTTATAAATGCGCGCATAAGTTATTTCTACGATGCTATTGATGCAAGAAGCAAGTCATTAACAGAAGCGCAAAAAATGATGGAAAGTGCGTCAGAAAATTCTCTTGAGATAAAAATACAAGCCCTGGTAAATCAAATGCAAAATGAAGAAAACAGGTTATTGAAAATAAGGATTGCGGATAACCAGGCTGCCATTCATCGTTCGGTTATTACTATTTTATTAGGCTGCGGCATTTCATTTTTGTTTGGTGTATGGGTATTGTATAGCCTTAATGGTGATATGAACAGAACAATAGAGGCAGAGAAGAAGCTAAGTGAAAGCGAGAAAAAATACCGTGCTATGGTGGAAGATGTTGGTGATGTTGTATTCACTAATAACTATAAAGGCATGTTTACTTTTGTTAACCATAGGGTAAAAGGGCTGACCGGTTATGAGCCGGATGAATTGATTGGAAAAGATTTTACATTCCTTATTGTGCCTGAAATGTTAAACGGAGTTAAAGCATTTTATGCAGAACAATTTAAAGACAGAATAAATGAAACCATTTTAGAATTTCAGATACTACAGAAAAACGGGAAGAAAAAATGGGTGGAGCAAACGGTTGCACTTATAACCGATGGAAACCGTATCAGCGACTTTCAATGCATTGTACGCGACATTAGTGCAAGGAAAGAGTTGGAAATGCAATTATTCGAAAGCAATAAAAAATTCCAGACCCTTTTTGATTTCAGCCCTATTGGTATAGCAGTTTTTGAGCTAAGCCCGGGCAGAATACTTGATGCTAACGCAGCGTATCTTGATATGGTAGGCTATACACGTGACGAAGCAATAGGGCACACTCCGATGGAGTTAGGAATAATAGGTGCAGCTGAAAGAGCAGCAATTATTGAACGGATCAAGAAAGTAGGATCATCAAAAAACCTTGAGCAAATAATGTATCATCGTTCCGGCAGGCCTATTGTTTCACTCTATTCCAATCAACTGATCGAATTAAACGGAGAAAAATTCAGCCTTGTATTATTCACTGATATTACGGAAAGAAAGAAACTGGAACAACAACTTGTTGCCGCAAAAGAAGAAGCAGAGGCCGCAACCAAAGCCAAAGAAATGTTCCTGGCAAGCATGAGCCATGAAATAAGAACTCCCATGAATGGTGTGATGGGCATGGCTAACCTGCTTAACGATACAAAGCTTACAGAAGAACAGGATGAATATGTCAGTGGAATTAAAGACTCTGCTAACAGGTTATTATCAATTATTAATGATATACTCGATCTGTCGAAAATAAACGCTGGCCGAATTACATTTGAAAATGAACCATTCAACATAAAAGAACTAATAAAAGGAATGGACCTGACACTGGGCATACGGGCAAAAGAAAAGCACATAAAATTTAACACACATACCGATGCTGCACTACCCGATTATATAGTAGGTGATTCTGTAAGGCTTTCACAAATACTATGGAATCTTGGAGGTAACGCAATCAAGTTCACTGAAAAAGGTGAAGTAACACTTGATGTTGCAGTAAAGCATGAAAGTGCCGAGAAAATAAACGTAGAATTCACTATAAAAGATACAGGCATCGGCATACCAAAAGAAAGACTGGCTGTGGTTTTTGAACCCTTTGTTCAGGCGGATGTGAACACTACCCGAAAATATGGCGGAACGGGTCTGGGATTAAATATTACCCAAAAGTTGGTTGAACTGCAGGGCGGAAAAATGAATGCAGAAAGTGAATTAGGTAAAGGTTCTACATTTTCGTTCTGTATTGAATATGCTAAATATCATGATCTGCATGAAGAATTAATTTCAACTGAACTAAACAAAGTAAAAGACCTCACCGGAATGCATATTCTGTTTGTTGAAGACAATAAAGTAAATCAGAGGGTGGGAGAAAGAACACTTACAAAATGGAACGCAACAGTTGAAATTGCTGACAATGGCGCAATAGCCATTGATATGCTGAAGAACAAAAAATACAATCTTATATTAATGGACCTTCAAATGCCCGAAAAAGATGGTATTGAAACCACAGCATTTATACGTACACAAATGCAGCCACCGCTTTCAACCATACCTATAATTGCTATGACAGCATCGGCATACCGTGGTGAATATGAAAAATGTATTGAGGCCGGTATGAACGAATATATTTCAAAACCATTTAAGCCCGATGAGCTCTATAGTATTATCGTACAGGTAATGAAAAAGAGCAAGTCGCTGTCTTAACGCAATACCAATTCGTCGACCACTTTTGCCCCGACTAATTCGTTCAGGTCTTTAATGATCTTGGTGCGTACGTATAAAACTTCATTCCGTACCACAGCTGAGTCAATGGTTACAAAGAGCTTCCGATCAGCTATGTAAATGGCTTTAGTATGCCTGGCAACTAAAGCACCTACTGCTTGTTCCCAAGAGCGTATTAGTTTATGCTCATCTATCTTATCATCCAGGCGATACAATTTCAGCATCTCCTTAATGGCATCACCTAATTTCTGGTCGTTACTGCTTCTCATTATTGTGCAAAATCAGGTTCCTGAACTTCAGTCATACTTCCTTCACTTATCGGGAATATTCTGTAATCCTTCTCTTTCTTTTCAAGCAATTTTTTCATTCGCGTATGGCTTGTATCGGTAATAAACACTTGTTCAAAGTCTTTACCGGTTACCATATCAATAAGGTAGCTTACGCGTGCTTCATCAAGCTTATCAAATATATCATCAAGCAAAACTATAGGAGGAAAACCTACAAGTTTTTTAAGAAAATGGAACTGGGCAATTTTCAATGCTATTATAAATGACTTCTGCTGGCCCTGCGATGCAAACTTTTTCAACGGGTGGCCATCTTTTAAAAACGCCCAATCATCTTTATGTATACCCATGGTAGTGTACTGTACCATTCTGTCCTTATCAAGCGCCTTAGCAAACAGTGTAGCATAGTCGCCTTCTGTTAGTTGCGTTGAATAAGCAAGGTTAGCCACCTCACGTGAGCCCGATATTTCAGCATATACTTTTTCAAAAAGCCCTGTAAATGATTCTGTAAACTCTTTTCGTTTTGTAAATATGGCTATACCTTTTTCAATTAACTGTTCATCCCATATGGCCATAAGGGTATCATCCCACTTACCGGTTTCGTAAAAACGCTTCAGCATAGCATTACGCTGCAACAATGCCTTATTGTATTCAATAAGGTTGGTTAAGTAAGTTGAATCTATCTGTGAGAGAATACTGTCAACAAATTTTCTTCGCACTTCGCTGCCCTCGTGTATCAGTTCAATATCGGTTGGCGATATCATAACCACAGGCAATAATCCTATATGTTCTGAAAGGCGGTCGTAATCTTTTTTATTTCGTTTGAATTGCTTGCGGTCGTTCTTTTTTTGCGCACAGTAAATTTCCTCTAGCTCATTATTTTTATGGAACATGCCTTGTATAACAAACATGTCCTCATCATGAAATATATTCTGGTTATCGAATGAATTGAAATAGCTTTTACAGAAAGACAGGTAATGTATTGCATCGAGCATATTGGTTTTACCTGCTCCGTTGTGCCCCACAAAACAATTTATGCCCTGCGAAAATTCAAAGTTCGCCTGCCGGTAATTTTTAAAATTGATTACAGAAATATTATTAAGATACATGCGCCAAATTTAGGCTTAAAAACTGTAATTTGAAGAAGAGATGTGTAAATTATTAGCCCCGCACGAAGCGGGGCTAATCAGTATTTATTCTTACAATTTCTTTATTAGTTACCTGAAATCAACTGCAGGTATCCATGTGTACTCCAGTCTTTACCAGAGTAAGAGGTAGCAGTAAGGATATAGTAGTAATTTCCATCTGATGCTTTCAAACCAGCGGTAGTTCTACCGTCCCATGATATTTGAGGAGAGGTAGATGTAAATACTTTTTCGCCCCAACGGTTGAATATTTCAATAGAAAACACTTTTACACCTACAGCAGATATAAGGAACACGTCGTTCTGTCCGTCACCATTAGGTGTAAACACGTTTGGAATAAATATTCCTTCCTTAACAGTAAGTGTCTCGGTCTTGCTTGCTTTACATCCTTGTGCATTGGTTACGGTTTCAGTTACCTGGTAGGTACCGGCTTCAAATGTATAGCCCGGATCAGCAATGTTAGCTGTATCACCATCTCCAAAGGTCCAGTACCATGAAGTTATAGGAGCCGGTTTACTGGTATCGGTAAACTGGTATGTATTGCTATATACTCCATTAGAACTAGTGTTTGATGCTGTATCAAATCCGGCAGTTGGAGAAGGTATTAAGGTAATAGTTGTTGATGACAGTGAAGAAGAGCAACCTGTAAGTTGATTAAATACAGTTATGTTACCCGGCACACTCCCTTGAACAACAATAGAACCTGTTCCGTTACCCGATAATATGGTATCACCTGCAGGAACTGTCCATATATATGAGCCGCTATCTCCTGTAGCAGTAAATGTCCCGGTTCCGCTGGCGCAATATGGGCCACCTGTAAGGCTTGGAGCGGTAGGTTTATGTTCGCCTAATATGTATGGGTCATTCGAAAAATCGGCCCAGTTTGCTTTTAACACATCGCTATACGGTGCAGAAGGAGTATAGGTAACAGCGCCTAAGTTGTTCCACTGGTTGGCTGTAGGTGTATTCCATTGGCCAAGCATATTCCAGATGCCATCTGCTGAAGGATCGTAGAACACATCAATATCGGCATTATCGGCACCTGCAGTACGGTTTATTTTATGATAGAACAATGGGTTCAATTTACAGAATGAGGTATCATGCAATCCGATACTGTCACCATCGTTGGTAGCATCGTTATTGGCAAGGCGCACTGTATATGTATCGTTGTTTGCTGCTGCAGGAGTAAGTTGTATTTTACGGTAACGGGTTACAACTGAATCGGCACCTACAGGAAAATAATACATGCTGTTTGCATTTGTAACCCTTGAAAGGCTACCTGTAGCAATACTCGAAACGAAGCCTTCACTATTGTAAGTTGTATTGTTTGTAACCGCGCTTAAAGTCGGTGTGGTAATGAACATAGTGTGACCGGCAGTAAACAGTACCCTGTCATTCAATATTAGTGCATGGTCAACATTGGCATCAAGTGTTTGTTGCTTTCTGCGATTCATGGCTGTACCTGTACCACGCATCATAAGTGTATCGAAGGTAGTAACAGTGGCATTGTTGCTTGTAATAAGTTCTTTTAGGTTACCGTACATGTCCACTGTGCTGTTACCATCTAAAAATATGGCATCATTTATCCAGTCTTGGTCAAGGTGGTATTTGCCATTACCTTGTAATGTAGCAGTATTCGAAATATGAATGTTTCCGGGCCATGCGCCATTGCTGGTAACAGTCATATCACCATCATTGGTAACAATACCCTGACCGCCGTTAATAAGGTTATCGTCTTGAAAACCACCATTAACCTGAACTATGGCACCTTGGGTAACATGCACTAATGCACCGTTACTGAAAAGTATCTGAGCATTTGAAGAAAAACTGGTAATAGCTAATATAGAAACAATAGCTGCCGGGAATGCTAACGTAAATTTTTTCATAAATATGTATTTTACAAAGGGGGACTCTATATATACATAACAAATATAGGAAATGTTTGTAAAAAAACAAAATATTAACAGAAAATAAACATGTTGAAAACCTATGATGACTATCCTTCTGCTCAATAATATTTTGTTATACATTTGCGCCCTTAATCAAAAAAACCATGCGAAACGGAGCTATGGTATTTGCAGGCATTTCAGGGTGTCTGGCGGTGATTCTGGGGGCGTTTGGAGCCCATTACTTAAGGGACAAGGTTGAGAGTGGCTCGCTGACTGCGAAAGACCTCGATGCTTATAAGACCGCTGTGCAATATCAACTTGTTCATACTCTGGCAATTATGGGCGTCTTTTTGATCAAGGACAGGCTTCCTTTATATAACAAAACGATAGGTTTATTATTTATGCTAGGTATTATACTCTTTTCAGGTTCCATTTACATTCTTTCCACAGGTAGTATTACCGGACTGAATTTCAAATGGTTAGGCCCCATAACCCCGCTAGGTGGATTATGTTTTATAGGCGGATGGGCTTGCCTGGCAGTATCGGCTATTAAGCAAAAAGAAGTGGTTAAACAGTAACGAAACAGATGAAGAAGTACGACTCATATAAAGCCAAACTCAGCAAAATAGCAGACTTAGAATATACGCTGGCGGTGCTTGGCTGGGACCAGGAGACGTATATGCCGGAAAAAGGAGCCGATTTCAGGGCGCAGCAAATTTCAACCTTATCGGGTATTGGTCATGAAATGTCGGTTGAGAAGGATTTGGGCGAATTGCTTAAGAAATTACATAAAAGCAAGGAGCTTGATAAGAAGCAAAGCCGAAATGTTGAGGAAAGCTATAAGGATTACAAGCAAAGTAAAAAATATACCACCGAATTTGTTGAGTTGCTAAGTAAAACAACATCAGAGTGTTTTCAGGCATGGCAAAAAGCAAAACAACAAAGCGACTTTAAAATATTCGCCCCGCATTTTACCAAAATGGTAAAACTGAAAAGGCAGGAAGCCGAAATGCTGGGGTACAAAAAGCATCCATACAACGCTTTATTAGATCAGTATGAACCGGGCGCTAATGTGGCCGACCTGGATATTCTGTTTAAAGACGTTCGTGAGCAATTAGTAGGCTTTGTGAAAAAGATTGCCGCTGCCAAACAAAACAGCGATGCCTTTGCACACAAACATTACGATAAGGATAAGCAATGGAATTTTGGTATCGACCTGCTTAAGCAAATGCACTACGATTTTGAAGCAGGCCGCCAGGATATTTCCATTCACCCGTTCACTACCAGTTTCAGTCCGCTTGATGTAAGGGTTACCACCAAAGTAATTGAGAACAACCTGAAATCGATGATATGGTCGTGCATACACGAGGGCGGCCATGGCTTATATGAACAAGGTTTGCCGGCTTCACAATATGGTTTGCCATTGGGCG
Source organism: Bacteroidota bacterium (assembly GCA_013289395.1). GTDB lineage: Bacteria > Bacteroidota > Bacteroidia > JABEUT01 > JABEUT01 > JABEUT01. The sequence continues at coordinate 14,232 of JABCZY010000005.1, read as the reverse complement.
AAGCTGTTTCATTAGGCATACACGAATCACAATCGCGCCTGTGGGAGAATAATGTGGGCCGCGGTTTACCATACTGGAAAGCGAACTACAAAAAACTGCAAGGCTATTTCCCTGAACAATTAAAAAGTGTAACGCTCGATCAATTTTATAAGGGTATAAACCAGGTGAAACCATCACTCATACGTATAGAAGCCGATGAGGTGACATACCATTTCCACATACTTGTGCGTTATGAAATAGAAAAGGCACTGATGGATGGAAGCGTTGAAGTAAAAGATCTGCCTGCATTCTGGAACGAGCATTACAAAAAGTATTTAGGTGTAAGCGCTACAAAAGATTCAGAAGGTGTGTTGCAGGATATTCACTGGTCGCATGGCAGCATAGGTTATTTCCCTACCTATTCATTAGGCAGTTTTTATGCAGCGCAATTTTTTTACTTTGCAAGCAAAGAAATTAAAGGCTTACAACAACACATTGAAAAAGGCAATATGCTACCATTATTAAATTGGTTGCGCGAAAAAATACACAAGCATGGTAAATTTTATTCAGCTGCCGATCTTTGCAAACATGTTACCGGAGAAAAGCTGAACTTTAAGTATTTTATGAACTACGCTACAGATAAGTACTCAGTTATATATAATTTAAAATAGTTAACCCGAATAATCAACCAAAACAATTCACATGAAGAACATTGGGATAAAAGCAGAATCAGCAACACTAGCCACCCTGGGCTTTGACGGCCTTGATACCATTTACTGGAATCTCAATCCTGCGCAATTAATTGAAAAAACTATACAGCTTGGTCAAGGTACATTTAATGATACCGGCGCGTTAATGATCGACACCGGAGAGTTTACCGGCCGTTCGCCAAAAGATAAATTTACCGTAAAGGATGCCATTACCAAGGATACTGTGTGGTGGGGCGATATCAATTTTCCTTTCGAGCCTGAAAAATTCAGCGCGCTTCGTAAGAAGATGATGGATTATGCAAAAGGCAAAACTGTTTATGTACACGATGCTTATGTATGTGCCGATAAAGAACACCGCGTTAATGTGCGTGTAATTACCGAAACACCTTGGGCTAGTTTGTTTGCAAACAACTTATTCCTGCGCCCATCGCACGATGAGTTAAAGACATTTACACCTGAGTGGCACATCATTTGCCTGCCTGGTTTCAAAGCCGATGCAAAGGTTGATGGTACACGCCAGCACAACTTTACCATGTTGAATTTTACCGATAAGCAAGTGGTTATTGGTGGTTCATCATACACAGGTGAAATAAAGAAATCGATGTTCACCATGCTGAACTATACCTTGCCAATGCAGGGAGTGCTTTCAATGCACTGCTCTGCAAACATTGGTAAAGACAAGGATACAGCAATCTTCTTTGGTTTATCGGGTACAGGTAAAACAACTCTTTCTGCTGACCCTGAACGTGGCCTTATTGGTGACGATGAACATGGCTGGTCAGACAAATCTGTTTTCAACTTCGAAGGCGGATGTTATGCAAAGTGTGTAAACCTTAGCAAAGAAAAAGAACCGCAGATATTTGATGCAGTTCGTTTTGGCACATTGTTAGAGAATACCCGTTGCCATGCTAATACTGCAACTGTTGACTACGATAATATTTCAGTAACTGAAAATACACGTGCTGCCTACCCTATCAACTTTATTGATAATGCTGTTGAGCCATCAGTAGCAGGCATGCCTAAAAATATTTTCTTCCTTACCTGCGATGCATACGGAGTACTTCCTCCTATTTCAAAGCTTACTACAAACCAGGCTATGTACCACTTTATATCAGGCTACACAGCTAAGGTTGCAGGTACCGAGGTTGGTGTTACTGAACCTACATTAACATTCTCTGCTTGCTTTGGTAAAGCGTTCTTGCCATTGCACCCAATGAAATATGCCGACCTGCTTGGCAAAAAACTTGATAAGCACAAAGTAAATGTGTGGCTAGTGAATACAGGTTGGTCTGGCGGGCCTTACGGCGTGGGCAGCAGAATGAAACTTTCGTACACCCGTGCTATGATCACTGCAGCACTCAATGGTTCGTTAGAGAAGGTGAAGTTCGATACACTTCCTGTTTTTGATTTAGCTATTCCAACTTCTTGCCCTAATGTACCGGCTGAGATACTTAATCCAAGGCTTACATGGAAAGATAAGGATGCGTATGATGCTAAGTCTAACGACCTTGCTAATGCATTTGTGAAGAACTTTGAGCAATATGCTAACCAGGAGAGCGCAGAGGTTATGAAGGCTGCACCTAAGGCAGCTGTGAATGCGTAAATAGCGATACCGCCCCCCTTTAATCCCCCATTGGGGGAAATCGTGATGGGGTGTTTATTAATAATACAATAATATAGGCTACACTAAAGGCCCTCCCTTACGGGAGGGTTTGAATTCCCTCTCCTTGCAGGAGAGGGTCAGGGTGAGGTCGCCCTCTTTTCCTATCTTTACTTTTGCAATAAAGGTTATGGAAAATAGAAGCGAGAAACCTGATAACGAAACGTATGAAGCCTGGCGAAAAGATCCTGCTAACTGGAAGGATGGTCTTCTCTATTACAACCCTAAGGATAAAAGATTATTCCCTCCTAAAAGATACGGAGGTGGCTGGACGATAAATTTTGCTAATCGTAATTCTATCATAGCCTTCATTATATTATTGGGTATTATTTTTGCAGGTATTTATATTTGGTATAAAATAGACGGCCCGAAATAATGATGAAGATTGCAATTGCAGGCATTGGTGGTGTAGGTGGATATTACGGCGGTATGCTGGCAAAGCATTATGCCAATTCGGAAGACGTGGAAGTATATTTTATAGCACGGGGAGAAAATGAAAAAGCCATAAAACAAAATGGATTGAAATTAGAAACCAAGAATGGTAGTTTTATCGTTCATCCAAAACTGGTTACCTCGAACCCTAATGAAATTGGTATAGTAGACCTTTTAATTTGTTGCACCAAAGGATACGACTTAGAACAGAGTATACAACAATTAATGCCTTGCATAAATAGTAATACGGTATTATTACCATTACTAAATGGTGTGAATAGCGCAGAACGTATAAGAGCCATATTGCCGAATAATGAAGTGTGGGATGGCTGTGTGTATATAGTATCTCAGTTGGCAGAACCAGGCGTAGTGAAAGAAACTGGTAACCCGCCACGGTTTGTATTTGGCTGCAAAACAGGAACGGATAAAAAACTGAAAGCAGTAGAAAAGGTATTTACTGATGCAGGAATTACCACAACATTATCTGACAATATTTTGCAAGCTATGTGGGAAAAATATTTATTCCTCTCACCTTCTGCAACCATTACCTCGTATACTAATAAAACCATGAACGAGATTGCTGCAAGTGACGAATACAAAAAACTATTGCGGCAATTGATTAGTGAAATAAAACCTGTGGCAGAAAAACTGGGTGTGCTTGTGCCGACAGATGCATTTGAAAGAACAGTGGATGTTATGACTAAACTCCCGGCTGGTGCAACAACCTCTATGCACCGCGATTTTCAAAAGGGCAAAGCCACAGAGCTCGATTCATTAACCGGTTATGTTATAAAGTTAGGTAAGCAGTTTGGTATTGCTATGCCTACTTATGAAATGATGTATGAGGAGTTGAAGAGGAGAAGCAGATAACTCTGCTAGCTATTATTTCATAGTTCCTTCACCTGAGTTTAAGATTATATCCCTTAGTTTTAGTTTCTGAGAATTAGTTTAATTCTGTTAAAAGACTCTGAAAGGTAATACTGGATTTTTCTTTTATTCAAATATATTTATTCCAAACGATCCTTGTTTTGGATACAATAATAGTAGATTAGGCTACAACCGTTTCTTTGTTATGGTGCAATTTTGCATTATCAAATTAAAACAAAAGAAACATGAAAATTACACTTACAGGCTCATTGGGGCACATCAGCAAGCCACTCGCGATAGAGTTAATACAAAAAGGGCATACAGTTACGGTTATTAGTAGCCATGCAGAGAGACAAAAAGAAATCGAAGCATTGGGCGCAAAAGCGGCCATAGGAACCATGCAAGATGTAAATTTTCTCACTAAATCCTTTACTGGCGCAGATATTGTATATGTCATGGAAACCCTTGGCGAAGGTTTTTTCTTTAATCAAAACCTTGACTACATGACTGCCATCATCAACATTGGCAAAAATTACAAACAAGCTATTGAACAGTCGGGGGTGAAAAAGATAGTGCATTTAAGCAGTATTGGCGCTCATACCGATAAAGGCAGCGGCATGCTGGCTTTTCATTACAAAGTAGAAGCCATTTTGAATCAGTTGCCCAATGATGTATCAATCAAATTTATGCGCCCCGTTGGTTTCTATTACAATATGTTTGCTTTTATGTCCACGATAAAAAGTAAGGGTATTATTGTTTCCAATTATGGCGGAGATGAAAAAGAACCCTGGGTTGCTCCGGTGGATATTGCAAGCGTTATCACCGAAGAAATGGAAAAGCCTTTTAATGGAAGAGCGATTCGTTACATAGCAAGCGACGAAGTTTCGCCAAATGAAGTGGCAAAAATCTTAGGCGAAGCAATTGGAAAAAAGGATCTAAAATGGGTAATCGTTTCCGATGAACAATCATTCAATGGAATGGTAGCGGCAGGCATGAACCCTCAAATCGCTAAAGGCTTAATGGAAATGAATGCATCAAGACGAGGTGGTGTGCTTTATGAAGACTATTATAAAAACAGGCCAACATTAAGCAAAACAAAGCTGAAGGGTTTTGCGAAAGATTTTGCAGCAGTTTATAACAATAATTCAAGTAGTTTTAATCATTAAAATAAATTAAGATGAGTACAAAAAATAAAATAGCTTTAGTAACAGGCGGAAGCAGAGGCTTAGGGAGAAACATGGCAATAGCTCTTGCTAAAAAAGGCATTGACGTAGTATTAACATACAACACCAATAAAGCAGCAGCGGATAAGGTTGTTGCTGAAATCCAGTCGCTTGGGCAAAACGGATACGCTTTTCAGTTAGATACGAGCAAGATAGCATTGTTTGATGCTTTCATTAAACAAGTAACACATAATTTAAAAGAGAAAACTGGCTACTCTAATTTCGATTTTTTAATCAATAATGCAGGTACAGCTTTGTATGTACCAGTTACAGAGGTAACAGAAGAACAAATGGATACCATTTATAACATCCATTATAAAGGTGTATTCTTCCTAACACAAAAATCGCTTCCTTTTATAAATGATGGCGGTGGCATTGTCAATATTTCCTCCGGGCTTACGCGTATTACCATGCCGGGCTCTTCTGTATATGGCTCTTTAAAAACGGCTATAGAATCACTTACACGCTATATGGCAAAAGAATTGGGATCAAGGAAAATTCGTGTAAATGTGGTAGCTCCTGGAGCTATCGAAACTGATTTTGGTGGTGGCCGTGCGCGAGATAACAAAGAAATCAATGCTCACATAGCAAGCCTTACTCCATTGGGGCGTGTTGGTTTACCAGATGATATTGGTGGTGTTGTTGCATTTTTATGCACTCAGGATGCCTACTGGATAAATGGGCAGCGTATTGAGGTTTCGGGAGGACAAGCTATTTAAAACATAATTTGATATGGTAAATACAAAACCTTTTAGGATAAAAACAATTACTGATTTTCATAGACTTCGTGGTCTTCCACCGCCGGAACACCCTTTAATTAGTGTAGTAGATTATTCTACTATAACACCTGCTCATGGCAGTGCAGTATTTGATTACTATTCTATATCCATAAAGAGGGGCGTGGGGAAAATGTTTTATGGGCAACAGGAATATGATTTTGATGAAGGAGTAATGTATTTCATGGCACCTAATCAGGTACTGAGGGTTGAGCCTGAACAAAATGTAACTACCAAACGTTCAGGATGGATTTTGTTGATTCATCCGGATTTCCTTTGGAATACACCATTAGCAAAAACTATAAAGCAATATGAGTTTTTTGACTATTCAGTAAACGAAGCTTTATTTCTTTCGGAAAAAGAAGAAGCAACTATTAATAATATTATTCGGAATATTCAGCAAGAATATCACTCAAGTATTGATAAATTCAGTCAGAGTATTATTATTTCACAAATCGAAACTTTACTTAATTATTCAGAACGATTTTATCAGCGCCAGTTCATTACAAGAAAAATAAACAATCATCAGATACTTGATCGTTTGGAAAAACTACTCTCAGATTATTTCACTAAAGATATAGTAACTAAGGGGTTGCCTGCGGTTCAATATATAGCTGATACGTTAAATGTATCACCCAGCTATTTAAGCAGTATGCTGAAGTTACTAACAGGGCAAAGCACTCAACAACATATACATGATAAACTGATTGAAAAGGCAAAAGAGAAACTCTCTACAACAAGCCTCTCGGTAAGTGAAATTGCTTATGAATTGGGCTTTGAGCATTCTCAATCGTTTTCAAAATTATTTAAGAGTAAAACGAGTCTTTCGCCTTTGGAATTCAGGCAGTCGTTTAATTAGTTAATACTCATCAGTATAAAATTTCCATTGTATTTCATTGTTATTATCAATGAAATGTAAGAGGTAGTTAATAATTCTTGCAGTTTTCTCTTTTACTTAAAATACCACGGATTTAATTTTGCATTGTTAGCGCAAGCCTTTTTTAGGAATAGGTTCACTAAAAATTACGAACGGATGCTTCGACAAGCTCAGCATGACAAAAAGAAAATGGGGGTGGTGTACAAAAACACATACATTTTTTGAATTCATATAATTGAAAATCAAAGGCTTGATGGTGTACAAATTGCAAAAAGTGTACACCACCACCCTAAGCGACCTCACCCCGGCCCTCTCCTGCAAGGAGAGGGTAAACACAAAAAGCCCCTATAATTTGGTTTTTCAGGAGATGTTGCATACATTCGCTTAACAATTTAGTAACATTTAGAAGATGTTCGAGTTGATATAAACCCTGGATAAAAATCAACAATTAAAAAAATCATGAAAAAGAATTTACTGTTAGCATTAGTAGGCATTATTATAGCATTTCAAGCAAGTGCAACCATTAGTCAAATTCGTTGGGGCACTACCAAAGACCCATTGAATGGACTTACTGTTACATGGAGCAACACAGGCACCAAAGACTCTATTAAATGGGGTTATACTACTTCCTATGAAAAAGGAAAGTTTGTTAGCACATCAAGAACCGGTTATACATCAGGTACACTTTTCTTTAAATATACATTCCCTACTGTAACAGGCAGTTCTACCATATACTACTCGCTATACGATTCAAAAGCAAAAACATGGGGCAGCCAAATGACATTTAAAACTGCACCGCCTGCAAATGCGAACAGTTTTTCTTTTTGCGCTATGGGCGATTGCAGAGATGTACCATCTGAACTAACCAAGGTGTCGAACCTGGGAAGTGCACAGAATCCTTCATTTTGCTTGTTTAATGGAGACTTGACTGTAGCAGGAACCAGTGCTTCAGAATACAATACATTTTTTACATCGGCAGCCAATTACCTGCAAAACAATTTAAACCTGCAAGCTGAGGGTAACCACGATTATTCTAACGAGGCTTTATTTTCAAATCTCTGGGACCTGCCAACTACACACAGCCAGAATCTTTATTATGCTGTTACATACGCCAACACCATTTTTATTACTATTAATGCCAATACATTTTACAGTAATGGATCTGATGCAACACAATTAGCCTGGTTAGATTCTACGCTGGCTGCAGCGCAAACAAACAAGAACATTACATGGAAAGTAGTATCGCTGCATTACGCCTTTTTTACCGACGGGCAGCATAATGGCGACATGGATTCATTTCGTTCAACCATTTGGGCCGCGTTTGATAAATATGGTGTTGACCTTGTTTTGAATGGCCACGACCATAACTACCAGCGCACATACCCGATCAATTTAAGTGTAAGTACAAGTGCACCTGTTGCAAAATATGGTAGCGGAACGGGAGAAGGCAGAATGGAGGTAACCTTTGGTGGTGCAGGCGCAAGCCTTTACACAAGTGGTTCCAGCAACGATGCATGGGCACTTAAAAATTTCATTTCTACCAACGGATATAACTATATAACCGTGAATGGTTGTAAAATGCACATCACTTCATACAATGATGCAAACAGCATTATTGATTCTGTTACCCTTGATAAAACAGGTACATCGGAATGCAATACACCAACTGGAATTGAAACAAACTCTGTTTCGAGTAACCTGATCACTGTTTATCCGAACCCTGGCAAGGGTAGCTTCACACTGCACTATTCATCAAGTGTAACGGGTGATGCAACTGTTCAGATAGTTGATATAACAGGTAAAATAATATCTACCGAAAAAATAAATAAAGCGGAACAGGAATTAAATTATCATTTTGATATATCGAAATATGCTGCAGGCATTTACAATATATCTGTAACTGTAGGCGACCATAGAGACAGTACGCCATTCGAATTAACAAAATAAAGAAGACTTAGCCTTTAGTAGCTCCGGCAACAAGGTACTTAAGTATAAGTGCTTTTTGTGCATCAGTAAACTGGTTGCCACCTTTTATGTTTTGCATTTTGTTCACTACCATGGGCCAGTATGAAGCACGACAGCTTTTAGGAATGGCTTGTGATATAGTGTGACATCTGCTGCAAACTTTATACCATGTGCGCGCCTCTGGGCTACTGCGTTTGTAAACAGGGTTATCAGGAATACTTGCACTGTATATTCCGCCACAAGCAATAAGCACAGACATAAAGACAGAAAGCACAAATACCTTTTTCATTTGAAATTAAACTTAGGCAAAGTTAGAAATAAGGAGTAACGGATAAGTTCTCAATATGACAACAAGGCCCTCCCTTTGGGAGGGTTGGGTGGGCCGCCCCTACTTCAATATCTGCATGCGGTTAGCATCGAGGCGGAGAAAGATAAAAAGCAGCAAGGTAAAAGACCACAACGAAGAACCACCATAACTCATAAAAGGCAAAGGAATACCAATAACGGGAACAAGGCCAAGGGTCATACCCACGTTAACGGCCACGTGAATGAAGAAAATAGAAGCCACACCATAACCATATATACGGCTGAAAGGCGAACGCTGCCGCTCAGCCAGGAAAACAATACGGATAAGTAATGTCAAAAATGAAAGCACAATAAATGAAGCACCGACAAAACCCCACTCCTCACACAAAGTACAGAAAATAAAATCGGTGGCGTGTGCAGGTACATAGTTTAAACGTGCCTGCGTACCTTGCTGATAACCTTTACCCAAAAAGCTACCTGAGCCTATTGCAATCTCGGCCTGGTTTAAGTTATAACCCTCTTTACTCTTGTTCACATTACTGCCAAGGAATACATCAATACGCTTACGCTGATGTGGCTCGAGATGCTTGTAGGCAAAATCGGTACCCCATACCATGGCAAGTCCACCACCCAATATTAAACCAACACGTATAAGGTCTTTTCGCTTTCGCCGCGTAAATAATGCAAATGCAATAAGTGCAATACCTATAAGTACACCGGTAATAACCAATTTACTACCCACTAAAGCGAGTATGAATAACACAATAGCAATAAAGCCTACCAGCAATATGTTACCAGACAATCCTTCGCGATACATTACAAATATGAATGCAGTATATGTTATAGCTACACCTGTTTCATTTTCAAGAATCACAAATAAAATGGGAGTAACTATCATGGCTACGGCCCTTAATCGCACACTGGTTTTAGCCATTTTTACATTCTCGTTACTCAGGTATTTGGCAAGGCCAAGGTTAATAGCAAATATTCCAAGCTCGGCAGGTTGTATACCTATTGCACCTATGCGGAACCAGGAATGGCTACCGGCAATATCTCTACCAATGAACCGCACGGCCAACATGGCAAACACAAATATTCCATACAATGCATACGCAAACACAGAAAAGAAACTTGCCTCCGTAAGCATAATGAGAAAGGCAAGAAGAAAGGCTGTCATAACCCAAACAAACTGCTTGCCATAACGCTGTGAGAAATCAAGCATCCAGGGATGGGCAGGATTATATACGGCAGAGTAGATGTTCAAAAAACCAATAAGGACAAGAAAGGCATATATACCGATACTGAACCAGTCGATGTAAGGGACTATGCTACTACGCCTGTCGTTCATTGTTTCATTGCTGTTACAGTTTGCTTTTTAGGCTTTTGGGCAGGATGCTTAACAGAAGAAGTGTGCGAAGGGTGCAACTTCTCTTCCTCTAAATAATGAAGTGTATTACCATCCAGCATTCTTGTTTCAATGTCTTTTCGCTTGATTGTATCGTTCAGATATTTCTCTATCATTAAACTGGCAATAGGCGCTGCCCATTCGGCACCCCAGCCACCACGTTCAATAACAACACAAAGTGCAATTTTAGGATGATCCATAGGTGCAAACGCTATAAATAAAGAGTTATCGCGGCCATTAGGGTTTTGTGCGGTACCTGTCTTTCCACACATAGTTACACCAGGTATTTTACTGGCCGCTGCAGTACCATCAGATACAACATCGGACATACCCTGTACAACAACATCAAAATATTTCGGGTCAACCAGCGTGTAGTGCTTGGTTGTATATTTTTTCTGTATCTCGTTCTTATCGCCAATAGATTTAATAACATGTGGCATAAAGTAATATCCACGGTTAGCAATAATAGATGCTTCATTGGCAAGCTGCAAAGGCGTTACTTCCATTTCGCCTTGCCCGATACCAAGCGATATAATTGTAAACGGCCTCCAATGACCTTTTCCAAATACACGATTGTAATGCTCAACAGTTGGCACATTACCACGCAAGGCACTTGGCAGGTCAATATCAAGCCGCGTACCAAGTCCGAAACTGTTTACATATTTTCTCCATGAATCAAGCGCCTCCTCCATAGTTGGGTATTTGCGGTTACCCATAATGCTCATGAATACATAAGAGAAATACGTGTTGCACGATTTGGCAATTGCAGGTTCAAGGTCAAGTGAACCATGGTGCGCATCGCACTTAGGTTTACCACCAGGGTAGGAGCCAGCACAGTAATAAACAGTATGTTCGTTCAACACACCTTCCTGTTGCCCTATCAATGCTTCAATTGGTTTGAATGTAGAACCGGGCGGATACTGCGCCATTAAAGCCCTATTGAATAAAGGAATATCAAGTGTATCCAAAACAAGGCTTGAATAGTTGCGCGCACGAATACTACCGACTAACAGGTTTGGATCGTATTCAGGGCATGACACAAGCGCAAGCACCTCTCCTGAAGAAGGATCTATTGCTACAATACTCCCGGCTTTATTATGCATCAGTTTTTCGCCATAGGCTTGTAGGTTTGCATCGAGCGTGCAGGTAAGGTTGCTGCCGGGTTCAGGCATAGTATCATATTTACCATTTTTGTAATCACCCACTTCTTTATTACTTGCATCCACCACCGTAATCCTCACGCCTTTTTTCCCAGCCAGATCGCTTTCGTATGATTCCTCAATACCACTCATACCAACATAATCGCCCTCCCTGTATTTAGGGTTGTTCTTACACAGTTCTTTACTTACCTCACCCAGGTAGCCAAGTATATGTGGCGCAATATTCAATGGGTACTTGCGCACCGTACGCACTTCAGAATAAAAACCATGGTACTTATACATCTTCTCTTCAAAGGCTGCATATATCTCAGGAGTCACCTCTTTCATAAATACCGAAGCATGAGATGCAGTGTTCAGAATAATTGCCTTTTTAATACCCGAAATAAAATCTGCTTTGGTAATTCCAAGGTCTGAACAAAATGAATTGGTATCAAAATCTTTCACCTGGCCAGGCACAACCATCAGGTCATACGCTGCTTCGTTGGTAACAAGCAATTTACCATTCCTGTCCTTTACACAACCTCTTGGTGGGTACTGTGTCATGTGCCTGTAGGTTTCGTTACTGGCATCTAGCTTAAACTGGTCGTCAATAACCTGCATGTAAAAAAGTCTGAATACAAATGTGAAGCAGGCCACGGCAAAGATACCGGCAATCACATATTTCCTTATGGCTAAGGCATTGTTCATGTTCTACCTCTTTGCATAATAAACTGGCTAAGCACAATAAGCCCTACAGTACTAATACTGCTAACAATTACAATGCCTAATGTGGAGAAGAAAGAGGATAGCGTGAATGCTTCAAGAAAAAATAATACCAGATGATGAAGAAACACCATGGTGCCTACATAGCTTAACACCCATGGCAAACCCAATGATTGAATAGTAGGTTTAGCAGAAGTGTCATACTCACCTTTTGGTGCATATGTTCTGAGAATACGTGGCCGACAATACGCCATAAATACGCAGGCCGCAGCATTGTAACCCATAGTGTTATAAAACATATCTATTGTTAAGCCGGTAAAGAAAGCAAGTATCATAACCAATGCCTGATTAGACTTAATAGGTAGCATAAGTATAAATATCACATACAGGAACGGATTAATAAACCTGCCCAGATCAAGATGTTTTAAAATTGACACCTGTATAAGCAGGAATATTAAAAAGCGAGCAATATTTTTAGCTACGTCTGTTATCATTTTCCCTCATTGGCTTTGTACGCATTATCTTGCAATTCGGTTTTCTCTTTTTTCATCAGATCGCTTACTACATATACAAATCCCAAGTTCTTGAAATTGGTTGCCAATCGAACCTTGATCTTATAAAAGTACTGAGTAGGAACAGGTTCAACTGTTTCAACAGTACCAACCGTAATACCTTTGGGGTAGAGTGTGGAATACCCGCTGGAAACAATGGTGTCACCAACCTTAACTGTTTCGCTCATAGGTATTTGCTTTAACAATGCAAAACGAAAATCGCCGCCATCCCATGTTATAGTACCAAATGCACCACCTTTTTTAAGCATAGCACTTAACTGGTAATTCTTATGCAATAGCGACATTACAACTGTATAATGATCGGAAACACCTATCACCACACCAACTATACCGGACGGCGATATAACGCCCATTCCTTCTGCTACGCCTTGGTTCTTACCAATGTTTAGTGTCAGGTAGTTGTTTATCTGGTTAGTAGAATTATCGATAACCTGCGCTGTAATAAAATTAAACTGGTCGCCATACGGATTCGTGTGTGCAACCTTTAAATGCTTAGATGTATCAGGAGTAGAACCAAGTGTATTATGCAGCATTGTATTTTCCACCGCGAGGCGTTCATTCTCACTAGCCAGATTAAAATAGGAAGTAATGCCGTTATAGGTTTTATATACCGAACCGGCTACACTGTTAGCTGAATTAAAGAACCCGGCCTGGTGATAATAGTTATCCTTAAAAACAAAATAGAGCGACAGGAATTCCAGGGCCACGAAAAGAACTGCAAAATAATGTCTTCTGAAAAATGCAATTATGCCATACATTGGCTGGCGCTGGTTTTACAATTAACCTTTAAAATTATGACTTGAGCAGGAACGGGAACCTGTGAATATTCTTTAATGCAATACCTGCACCTCTTGCTACCGCTCTAAGCGGATCTTCTGCAATATGCACGGGCAATTTTGTCCGCATTGAAATACGCTTATCGAGGCCACGCAACATAGAACCACCGCCTGCTAAATAAATACCCGTTCTGTAAATATCAGCTGAGAGTTCAGGTGGAGTTTTTTCTAATGCTTGCAAAATAGCTTCTTCGATTTTTGAAATTGACTTATCTACTGCGTGGGCAATTTCAGAATATGAAACCTGTATCTCTTTCGGTATACCTGTCATCAAATCTCTTCCATGAACTGGATAATCCGGTGGAGGGTTTTCAATTTCTGTCATTGCAGCGCCTACTTCTATCTTAACACGTTCTGCAGTACGTTCGCCAATTAGCATATTATGTTGACGACGCATATATTCTTCAATATCACTTGTAAACTCATCGCCCGCTACACGAATTGAGTTATCGCAAACAATACCACCTAAAGCAATTACGGCAATATCGGTTGTACCACCACCAATATCGACGATCAGGTTACCCATTGGTTCTTCAACATCAATGCCGATACCTATTGCAGCAGCCATTGGCTCATGTAACAAGTAAACTTCTTTTCCACCAGCGTGTTCAGCAGAATCTCTTACCGCACGTTGCTCTACCGGTGTAATACCTGAAGGGATACATATAACCATACGCAATGCAGGTGTAAACCACTTTTTACCTGAATACAACATACGCACCATTTCACGTATCATGCTTTCTGCTGCATTAAAATCGGCAA
>JABCZY010000004.1 GCA_013289395.1 Bacteroidota bacterium | reverse complement strand
AGTCAGTAATCATAAAATTGTCAAATGCTTCAGTTTATTGCATGACATCAGGCTTGAAGAAGGCTTGTATTACACCAAGGTAATCGAAGATAGGTTATCAGTGGCTTTAACTTATTTTCATAAACAAAGGAGTTATTTTTTCGAGGCTACAAAGTATATCAATCCCGATACTAAGGACGAGTATAGGAAGTATAATGGATTTAATGATTTATTAAAGTACACTGTTCGGCTTACTATTAAAAAGCAAAGAAGAAATAAAAAAATGTCTGATACTGCTTGGCTTCTATTTATTAATAGAACAATGAAAGAATGGATAGTTCACAATAATCAAACACATAAATTTGTTAAGGGACAAATTTGGAGTATTGCCGGGTATATTGCTAAGAATTTTTGTGACTGTTTTAAGGGCAACGATACTCTAGACCAAAACAGCAAAATAGACATGTATCTAAGGGCTGTAAATAACTTATTGGGGAAAAATAAATCCTTAAGTGCACAATGGTATAGTGAGTTTACCATGCCATCGGGTCACCTGACAAAATAATCAAGAAGAATAGTTTAGGTATTTGCAATGGAAGATTGAATGATCTTCCATTGTACGCATCTCCACAAGAGATATACACGATAGGTTTGTCAAAAATTAAAAAACAAACATTATGAAAACAAAGAAAACAATGCCGACAACCATCCAATTGAAGCATCTTCTTTCAATGCCATGTAGAATACCGGAGTTAAAACCAGCCTTGATATTAGTAGCAAATACTGGGTTGCGTAGAGTAGAAATACAGAACCTGAAATGGTCGAACATTATTGATACCCCAGATGGAAAACATTTAATAAGCTTCTTAATAGAACTTTCATGTGAGAGGTTTAGACATTTTATACGCCCAATTATCAGGCAACAACTAGGTGATCGTTTAAGTAATGATAGCTATGTTTTTCCTGCCCTGAATAAGCTGAGTTACTATCACATTAATATTTATTGTGAGGAATGGGGCAAGGTTATTGGCTTGGAGGATTTTACCCTTAATGAAGTACGCAGGGCATATCTATCATGCGAAGTGTTGAAGCCATCAAATAATGAAGTCATCCCCTTTTAACCAATTTAAATAAATAAAAATTAAAAAACAAACAATTATGGAAAACAATACACAATATAAAGGTCGAGTAAGAGTGGACCTAACACCTAAAAAGGACGGATATACACTTTACATTGAATTCAAAGATAAAGCAACAGGAATTCGTAACGCAGAACTTACTAGACGATTAGATTTTAAAGCTACAAGCCTGGATGATAAGGATGCCATGGTAAGAGCTGAAATGGAGAGAATTAGATTGGAAACTGAAGTAAATGAAAACTTCTATTTATCTGATGGATGGAGAAAGGATTTTCTTGCTCTTTATGAAAAAGTAGAGATGGGTAAAAAAGCACATACGAAAAAAACATATAAATACCCAAGAAATCTTCTTAAGGACTTTTTGCAGTCAAAAGGCTTGAGAACAAACGAGCTGCCATTTAATAGAATTGACCAGTTTTTTGTTGATGACTTGCAAGAATTCTTCATAGCGAAATGTCGGCATATTAATACTTCGTATGGTAATTTTACTAAAATCAGCCATGTATTAAATGTGGCAACGAAGTATGGTTTGATTCACAATTATCTTGATGTTAAACCCATAAGAAAAATACCATGTGCGTCGAAAGAGATATTAAGTGCTGAAGATGTATCAGCTATGTGGGCTGCTTATTGCAAATATGATTTCATAAAGGTTTCTGTAATATTTGGTGTCTTTTCTGGGCTAAGAATTTCAGATCTGAAAAGCCTGCAATGGAAACATATTCTTGAAAAGGGTAATAATGAGTACGTCCTAAATAAATGTATGTCTAAGACCGGCAAATTGTTACACATTTACATACGTCCTGATGTTGTTAGATTATTGGGAAAGCGTGGTAATGATAATGATTTCATTTTCCCAGGATTCAAGATCATTGGATATCATTTATTCCGAAAGGCACTCTTTAACTGGGTAAAAGCAGCTGGTATTCCCAAGCATATTACTACTCACTGCTGCCGAAAAACTTTTGCTAATCTAATACTAAACCATACTAAGAGGGTAGAGATTATGGAGAAAGCACTTGGTCACGTTCCTAATACCATAGGAATGACAAATTATGGAGAAATCCTAGAGAGTGAATTGAAGGAGGCAACCTTATTACACTACTTTGATGTAAGGTTCGATACACTTCCGGAATTGGACATAGTGGGTATTGGAAATATAGCTGCCTAATTAATTTAACTGGGTATTCTGTTGAAATTAACGAAAATAATAACGAATAAAATGGAATACCCAGTATATCAAACGATTATGGAGCTCAGTAACATTTGACCATAATTCTTATAGAGAATTTAAGGCAGTATATAATTCTATACAAGCCTTTATTGATAGGCTTTTTTGTTGAGGTAATTTAAATTGAAATTTACTGGGTTATATCAGGATATAGCTAAAATAACGAAACTGTAACGGAATCATGAAGAAGGAAGAATTGCATATTTATATTCGGGTCTCTGGAGATAAAAGCGCTAAAAAAGATAATAGCCCACCTGCACAAGAAGAGACAGGTTTAAGAATTGGAAATACTTATAACTTGATTCCCATTATTCAGAGAGAAGGTGATGAAAACACCGGCACAAGCGCTACTGCTGATAATTTAGACAATAGACCAGTATTTAAAGGTCTATTGGAAGGATGCGAGAAAGGGGTGGTTAAGCATATTTTTTGTACTGAGTGGGATAGGTTAGCCAGAAATGAAAAAATTGGAGCTTATATTAAAGGCATATTTAAGAAGTATGGCATATTATTTTATGATTCCCATAATATATATGACATCAAAAATAATCCTACACATGAATTAATGCTTGGTATAAGTAATGTATTGAGCATGCATGAAATAAGGTTGAAAAATGAGAGGGTAGTGCGAACCTTGGAACAATCAGCCAAAAAAGGCAAATGGAGTGGTGGTGTTATGCTCCCTTATGGATTTCGTAGGCAATCTATAAAAATATTTGATGGTGACGAAATCATTAAAATTGAAAGCGGACCATTAGAGTTTCACCCGGATGAAGTTTTAATCATTATAAAAATCTTCAAGATGAGTTTAGAAGGCATTGGTACGGCAACAATAGCCAAGAATCTAAATGAGGAAGGAGTTCCGACACGAGGCAGGAAAAGCCTTGTAAATGGCTTAAAATTAAAAGACAGACTAACCGGTGAAGTTCGACACGTTAATCAAGAAGATATTATTTGGAGACCTAATACCATCTTGAGTATTTTAAAAAATCCAATTTATAAAGGGCATAGGCGATATAAGGGTCTAATATTACCTGTGACACCGATGATTGAAGTGTCTCTATGGGAAGCTGTTCAAAAAAACCTTAAGAATAACAGTATTCTTGCAGGAAGGAACAATAAAGTCCATTTTTATATGCTCAAGGGTTTTATTCGATGTGAAAAATGCGGAAAAGGTATGTATGGTATAATAAAACCCAAAAGAAGTATGCGGGTTTATTCATGTGTCTCAAAACGGCATAAAGAGTGCAATATGAGGAGTATTAATATTGATCGGTTGAATGAGGTCGTTTGGACAAATTTTAAGGAGTCGAATATTCTTTTGGTAAAGGCAATAAATGAGCTTGGGACTGGAATAGATGAAAAGAAAATAAAAGAATTGGAACATTATGTCAAGACCTATTACAATCAGATTTCGAGTATTAAAGACCAACAAAATACCTTGCTTACTCTTGCAACTAAAAGAATATTTTCAGATGAGCAGTTGACTCAAAAAAATAATGAATTTATTGAAGAAATTGGAAATTTAGAAGGTAAAATACAATCAGCAATTAATGAGCTTAAATTCCTACAATCCAAAAAGGACCTTCAGTTCCCCAATATAAAGGTATTTGAAGACTTAAACTCTGATCTTGACAGTAAAACCGATATAGAAAAAAGGGAATTATTGAAAAATTATATACATCAGATTCGAATTGGATTTGACGAAAAGGCAAACACGCATATTGTTAAGGTCATTTTTAACCTGGAATTAAAGCTTGCTCCTTGGATATATGAAATACCCAAAAAAGGGCTTGGATGGCATCCTATTGGTATTGAGAAAGAAGATGGGGGAATATGGGAATTAGGACCTGATACTAAAAATGCCTCATTGCAACAAAGCCACATCTGAAATAGTATGGTGCGGAGCACGGAACGGACGCGATGCTACAAGCCCTTTGCCACTTCCTACCTTACCTGCAACGGAATGTATTTTTGTGGTTTCAAGTGCTTCATCTAATGTAAGTGGAGGTAATATGGTGGGTAGGCGTTTTGCTAACATAGTTTTGCCGGCACCCGGAGGGCCGATCAGTATTACATTATGCCCGCCGGCAGCTGCAATTTCAAGTGCCCGTTTTATATTTTCCTGGCCTTTTACATCTGCAAAATCTACATCGGCCAATGATAACTGAGTATGAAATGTTTCGAGAGCATCAACTACAACAGGTTGTAATTCTATATCGCCATTTAAAAAATCAATCGCTTCCTTAATATTCTTAATACCATATACATTCAGGCCTTCTACAATTGCAGCCTCTTTAGCATTCTGCTCAGGCAGAATAAGCCCTTTAAATCCTTCTTTTCGGGCATTAAGGGCTATAGGCAATACGCCTTTTATGGGTTGTAGTCCTCCATCAAGAGACAGTTCGCCCATAATTACATATTCGCCAACCTTCTCGCTTGTTATTTGTTCCGAAGCGGCTAGTATGCCAATTGCTATAGTTAGGTCATAAGAAGAACCTTCCTTACGAATATCGGCCGGCGCCATATTTACGGTTATCATTTTACCGGGCAAACGGAACCCATTATTTTTAAGAGCGGCATCTATCCGCTGCTGGCTTTCCTTAACTGCGCTATCGGGCAATCCCACTAAAAAGAAATTAACCCCTGCACTCACATTTACTTCGACTGTAATTGTTGTAGCATCTATTCCGCTAACTGCACTTCCATATGTTTTAACCAGCATGTTCTATTAATTTACTATGGTAAATATATTTGTTATTTTTAGAAATCTGTAATTATCTTATTATCGTATGTCTTTTAAATAGAAATAAACATGCTTTTAACTATTCTTGTTTGTACACTGGTTTCTTGCTTAATAATGCTTTTTGTGTGGGTTTGGGCCAAGGCCATTCAAAATGCAGGTGTAGTTGACATTTTCTGGTCATTTAACTTTTCGTTTATAGCAATAGTGTTGTGCCTAATGGCAACAGGGTATTGGGAACGTAAGTTGCTAATATGTGCCATGATATTAATATGGAGCATGCGCCTTGGTATATATCTCCTGATAAGGGTCGGATCACACTTACAAGTTGAAGAAGGCAGGTACAAGAAATTACGTGAAGAATGGGCTCCTAAGCCTGACCGGAAATTCTTTTACTTTTTTCAAATGCAGGCGCTCTCAAATATTTACCTCGCTATTCCTTTTTTTCTGATTGCATTTAATCCTAAGCCTCAACTATCAGTGCTCGAATATGCAGGAGTAGTAGTTTGGGCCATAAGTATTTTGGGTGAAGGTATTGCCGACGGGCAGTTGAAGAAGTTTAAAAGCAATCCCGCGAATAAAGGTAGGGTGTGTAATGCCGGTTTATGGAACTATTCACGCCACCCCAATTACTTTTTCGAATCAATGATTTGGGTAGGTTATTTCATGGTTTCACTGAATGCTGATTGTGGCTGGATCGGGATATTGAGCCCTATAACAATTCTGCTGCTGTTATTCAGGGTTACCGGTATTCCCATGACTGAAGAGCAGTCGATCAGGTCGAAGGGAGATCTATACAAAGAATACCAAAGGACTACGTCAGTATTTGTACCCTGGTTTAAAAAGAAATAATTTTATGTGGTACACATCACTTCTTGAAAAAGATTCATTGCCTGATTTTGCATTGCGCACCGGTATTCGTAACCTTTTAAAGCAAAGGCTTATTGATGAGAATAAGGGCAACCCTGAAGCGCAGCAAGAACATTTTATGAAACTCCTTGCTGAGTTGAGAAGTTCTGCTATTGCGGTTAATACTGTTGATGCTAACCAACAACACTACGAGGTGCCGGCAGTTTTTTTTGTAAGAGTATTAGGTAAGTATTTAAAATATAGCTCTGGTTATTGGAAGGATGGAGTGACAGATATTGACACTTCAGAAAGAGATATGCTGGAGCTAACTTGCCAACGCGCAGAACTGAAAGATGGCCAGCAGGTCCTTGAACTGGGTTGCGGCTGGGGCTCTCTCTCCTTATTTATGGCGACTAAGTATCCCAATAGTAAAGTGACTTCAGTGTCAAACTCGCATAGCCAAAAAGTTTTTATTGATGAACAGGCTAAGCAGAGAAACATAACTAACCTGACAATTGTAACAGCTGATATGAATGTGTTTCAAACCGGTGGTAAGTTTGATAGGGTTGTATCGGTTGAAATGTTTGAGCATATGCGCAATTACGACCTGTTGCTTAAAAAGGTGGCAGGCTTTCTGAAGGATGATGGTAAGTTATTCGTGCATATTTTTACACATAAGGAATACGCATACAAGTTCGAGGTAATTGATGAGACCGACTGGATGAGTAAGTATTTCTTTACTGGTGGCATAATGCCAAGTGATCATTTGCTCTTATATTTTCCTGAACACATTAATATAGAAAAGCACTGGAGAGTCAGTGGTACACATTATCAAAAAACATCGGAAGCCTGGTTGCAAAATATGGATGGGCATAAGACCGAGATAATGGAAATAATGAAACGTGTTTATGGGGCTGAGCAAGCTGTAAAGTGGTGGGTATATTGGAGAATATTTTTTATGGCCTGTGCTGAGCTTTGGGGCTATAACAATGGAGATGAATGGATAGTTAGTCACTACCTTTTTCAAAAAGCCCGCGTAGCATAGTTGAAACGGTCTTCATTTCTTTTCTTTTACTGAAACAAATAATATTTCTTCTGGCTTTTTCACGCCATTTTGCTGCAAGCAATGCCAATGCACTTATAGCTATACTGCTTACAATGGAATGCGTAATACTAATAGTTACTGCGAACAAGGCTAAGATATATATGGGGTATATAAACAGAAGTGTGCAGAAGAGTACAGAATCGTAAAACTCGTTATGGTGTGTGGTGCGTGTAGCAATGAACTTACAAATAGTGTAGGGGATAAAATTGAATACAATTGCTAATGGGTAAATAAAAACACCTGCTAAAAAGCCTTCTACACTTGGCTCTTCGAAGTATTTAATGTTATGTGTTTTAATGTAATTGGCAAACAATATTGTTTTTTCTCTCTCCGTTTCGCTTTCTCCGCTTATTTTTTCTATTGCCCGCTTTGCAAACTTCTTCCCATTTATCATGTTCTTAAGCAGAAACGCTACAAGGATCTCTTGCAACTCTATCTGCTTCTCTGTATCAATAACCACACAGTGTTCCTGTAGTTCACTCTTTAATTGCTCATTGAATTTTCTGTGAAACAAGCCTTGCTCCATATCTTCGGGTAAATTGCTTTTTGAAATAACAGGTGCGAAAGACAAGTGGGCAACACAATTTATATGTAACCATGAACTATAGTTAATACTCACGGGAAGTATTTTAAGTTCCTGGCCTATCCCCTGGCTATGCCAAGCATCGTAAGCCAACCGCGCTGTGCCTTTACGCAACGGCCGCAGTTCCCACTCATTCTCTGATTGCCCTTCCGAAAATATTAGGACGGTCCCGTTCTGCTCAAATGCCTTTATACAAAAAGTGAAAGTGCTTTCGTTCTTAGGGAAATTCTCGGCGCCTTCTTCTTTTCGGTAAATAGGAATAATATTCAGAAACCCCAGTAATGCAGATGCAAGCCTGGTTGCAAAAACATCTCCTCGAGCCATGTAATAGATAGGCCTGTTATAATAAGATGTTATTAGCAAAGGGTCGAGAAAGGAATTTGGATGATTGCTGGCTAATATTACTGGACCGGTGTCGGGTATGTTCTCCTCACCACTTACAATTACTTTTTCAAAATAGAAATAAGCTGTGCATTGTATCCATGCCCTGAAAATGGGGTGTATTATGTTTTTGGGGAAGTGCTGCACATATCAAAGGTACGAAAAATGTGGTTTTTATTTCTTTTGAGGCCATGGCCTGCTGGTAAAATAGGCTATAGAAGAATAAATAGCCCCGATAATAATAAGACTGAAGACAAAATTAATAAGTATGTCACTTACAGAGTGCCCCTGATTATTAATTTCGATGAAAGTATAAACTGAGTACCCTATCCCTACAATAAGGATAAGCCACCCAATTATGCTGATAGGCATAAAGAATAACCCGTTGCGCTTAAACCAAGGTAATTTCATTTTATTGTTTTTTTAAAGTAAATAAATTATCAGAATGAGAATGGAAGCGAGTATGATAAAAACGTTAACCCAAATCTCTTTAAGAAAGCTTGCACTTTTCGGACTACCTGACAGAAAATAGATTTTCCTGATCGTTGCAGCATTTATTACAATAAATAATATTGGTATTACAATAAAGATGAACAAAGCTGAATACTTTCCTTTGTTTGCCAATTCATGAATGTTCGATGCTAGTGTTGTGTTAGGCATAAAACATGTTTTCATTAACAGTGCTGCAATAATATATAGCGGTACACTTAACCACCATAAGCTTAAAACAGACTTATCTTTTGCATTTGTTATTGCGTTTGCCAACATATCCTGGTGTTTTAAATGAGCAACTTTTGGTTTGCTCATTTGCATTAATATATTTTCAAATTTTTCTGCTTCCATGATCAATAATGCTAAACGTTAAATTTGGTTGCACTTTTCTCTCAACTTTTCAATTCCTCTGGATAATAAAGATTTCAATGTCCCTTCTTTAATATTCAAAATATCAACAATTTCCTTATTGTCTTTCCCTTCAAAATGACGTAATGAAATTACCTCCTGGTACTTGTTGGGTAATGTTTTCAAAGCTGTGATAACCGAAATAAACTGATGGTGCTTTTTAAGCTCTTGTTCTAATTCTTCTCTGTCATCTTGCAGGTAATTTCTGAAAAGCTCTTTATTTTCAAAATCAATTTTCTCAAATAAGGAATTGTATTTTTTTCTGTACCTGAAAAACTGATTTGTTTCATTTGTAGCTATACGGTAGAGCCATACCTTAATGGAAATGCCTTTATACGTAAAATTGTTTATGTGGGTATAGGCTTTAAGAAAAGTGTTCGCTGCAATGTCGGCCGTTTCATCAAAATTACCGGTGCGGCGCAGTATATATCCAAAAATTGGCTTATAGTATAGCTTAAAAACTTCAGAAAAGTTTCCCGGGCTTGCTTTAATTCTATTCAGCAATTCAACTTCTTCATCCATGTTAAACGAATACTATATGGCAATAATACAAACGCATAAGAATGGTTGCACAATAAGGTCATAAAACAAAATTAGGCATACAAAGTGTCAGTGTAAATTTTAAAGACGAAAGCTATCAACAACCCACTCAAGTTATATCTGCCATTTGTTATAAGTGTGGAAGGAGTAGTTATTGTTATTTACAATAAAATACAATGAATCATTTTACTAATTTATATAGCAATGTTTTACGCATCTTGGTGGTAATCATTGTGATATGGCGGTAATGTGATTGCTAAAATTCTTTCGTGTCAAATTGACAGAGAAAGTCTATTTGCCCCCGTTTATCATTTTCGAAACTATGCCCTTGTTCTTACCTAATTCAGCAAGTATAACACCACCAATATGCACAACAATGTAAGTAATAAGTACCCACATAAAAACAGAATGAATATCGCTTGTCGTGTGTCTTATGTCTTTCATGTTGTCTACATCATCAGAATATACCATGAACAAGCCGGTACAGGTTTGAATAAAAAGTGAGAAGTAGAAGAACAGGTAAAGAAGTTTTACGACTATGTAATGTTTCGTTTCTTTTTTATCAGCTCCGGGCATTTTTAAATAGTTCAATGCTTTTTTAAGAGCAGGTATTAATTTTTGTTCCGCAGGCTGAAAGAATTCAAAGATCAAGCGAAACAAAAACAAGCCAGCTAATACATAACCGATATAAATATGCCAATGCCATAGCAAGTCATTAAACTCATGCGATACTGACCTGGCTTGTTGATCGGTAACCGCAATATTATTTTCTTGCAAACTATCCTTAACCAGTGCTATATTACTACGTGTATTGAATATTGTTTTTGCCAACAGTACTGTTACCAATGAACCCATTATAATTATAAATGTGCTCCAGTGCCATATGCGCATAGAACGTGACTGCTTTCCTCCGAATGTTGGTTCATTACTTGGTGTAGCCATAGTTTAAGTTATTTTTCGATAAAGGTTGTGGAAAATTCTTCCGACTTACAATTGCTGCAAAGTATGCTTTTACAGAAGCTACCGATTTTTTCTGCCAAGAAATTATCGCTGAAGTCTTCTCCGTGGCCACCATTTATTTTTGTATTAAGCTGATAACAAGCACCCAGGTGTTTGTAGCGCTGTGCAATAAGGTAAGAGCCATACGCAGGATTAAGTAACTTCGGGTAGTGTGCTGTATCTGATTTTACGTAAGCAACTACCCTATCGGCAGTACCATGACATAAAAGTATGGGAATACGTTTTGCTATTTGTGAAGTGATAAGGGTTGTGTCTCTTATTTGTCCCCACATTGATACTAAGCCTTTAATAGAATAGTGTTCAAGTAATTTATTGGTAGAACTATCGGTTGCGCCCAGTTTTTTATGTAGCCAAGGAAAATACGTATCCCATATTTTTTGTGTATAAAATGCGTCGGTCAATATGGTAATAGCTCCGGCACTTCCACCGCAAAGGAATATCTCTGAAGTATCGATACCATATTCCGCAGCATTATGAACCAGGAAACGAATAGCTGCCTTAGAATCTTGTACGGCACGATAATAGTCTTCGTTAAATGAAGTATCTGTCCTGCCGAAATCTATTATCCAGCCTAAACGATAATTAATTGAGACAGTAACAAAACCTTGCCTTGCCAGTAACCTTGCTAAATTGTGGAACGATGTTTTACTTCCGCCATTAAATGACCCGCCATGGATGAAAAGTATAAGAGGTCGTTTTTTTAATGAGTCAACATTATTTTTGGGCATGAAAACTGACATGTCCACTTCTTTAAGTTTGCCTTGCCAGTCTATTGCACTTCCATACACTACTTTATTTAAAAAAGTAATTGAACTATCTTTAAAATAGTCAGTTTTTGTAAAGCGGCCAGATATGCAATATTTTTGTGATAAGGCAGTAATAGAAATAAAAAGAATAACAACCAGAGAAAGGAAACACCTCTTCATTCTTATGCTGATTTCATTAAGAAATATTCATACCTACAATGCTATTACCAGATGTGGACCCTTAAGCTATCAGCACGCCAGTATTTATCACCTGGCTTAATATCAAAAGCCTTATAGAATTCAGGCATATCTGTAAGTGGACCAATAACCCTGAATTTGGCAGGAGAGTGTTCATTGCTCTTTACCTGGTCAGCCAATGCTTCAGGCCTTGTGTCTATCATCCACCCGTATGCATATCCTAAAAAGAAACGCTGATCGGGAGTTAAGCCGGCAATTATTTGATTGTCCTGGTATTGTTTTGTTTTTTTGAATGCTTCGTATGCAAACATTATTCCACCAAGATCGGCAAGGTTTTCCCCTAAGGTTACCTTACCATTTATATGCAGGCTATCAACTGGAATGTATTCGTTAAACTGCTGAATAAGTTTTTTTGTACGTGCATGAAACTTAATGCTGTCCTCCGCTGTCCACCAGTTATTAATATTCCCTTTCTCATCATACATGCTTCCCTGGTCATCAAACCCATGGGTCATTTCATGGCCGAATGTTCCACCAATAATTGAATATAACAATGCATCATCGGCAAATTTATGCTCATAGCCAGGTATAATTATATTACATCCGGGTACTACAATTTCGTTGTTAGTAGGCTCATAGTAAGCATTGTAGGTTTGTGGTTCCATTTCCCATTCGGTACGGTCAACTGGTTTTCCATACTTGGCTGTCATGTAATTGAATTCCCACTTATTGGCATTCATTTCATTTTGCAGGTACGATGTTCTGTCTATTTTCAATGCGCTCAAATCCTTCCATTTATCAGGATAGCCTACTTTCACAACCATTACGTTCAGCTTGTTCAAAGCCTTTTCTTTTGTTGCGGGGCTCATCCAATCAAGATTCTTTATTCTCGATGCATATACATCTTTAATAGCCTTTCCTATTTCCAGCAATTTTTCTTTTGTTCCTTTCGGCAGGTAATCCGTAACGTACACCTGGCCAATTAATTCTCCCAAAGCTTCATCGGTTGATTCCACAACTCTCTTCCACCTTGGCTTAGGTTCTTTTATTCCCCTTAATGCGGTGCCATAGAAACTGAAATATTCCATATAGGTTTTGTCGTCGGTATATGGAGCCAGACCATTAACCAAATGAAATTTTAAGTAGTTCTTCCAATCGTCCAATGAAAAACTTTTCAGCTCACCATTTAGCGCAGTCAGGAATTCAGGTTGGCCAACCATAACTGTATCTACGTTATGCAGGTTTACTTCATCCATAAAAATGGACCAATCTAAATTCGGAGTTAGTGCCTGTAATTGTTTATAGGTAATTTTGTTGTAGTTCTTTAAGGGGTCGCGTGTATCTTCCTTCTTTCTTGATGTTTTAGCCATAGCAGTTTCCAGCTTCATTACGTTGTCAGTTGCTGCCTTAGCTTTCTTTTCATCATACCCCATTATGGTAAACATGTTGGTAAGGTGAACAAGAAATTTTTCACGAACGGACACGGCTCTTTGGTCTGCATCAAAATAATAATCGCGGTTAGGCAGGCTTAGTCCACCTTGCTCTATTGCAATCATATTTTTACTGCTCAACTTATCATCTTGCCGAACCGAGAAATGGAATAAAGGTGCGCCTGCAACCGTATGTATGTATGCTGCAGTTTGAATAACACCTTTAAGATCTTTTATATTATCAATTTTGCTGAGTGCATCATTAAGTCCTGAAATACCATTTTTATTCAGAGTAACGCTATCCATACCTGAATAATAAAAATCTCCTATTTTTTGTTTGTTCGAACCTGGTGCAGCATTTGTAAGTGCTGCCGATGTTTTACAAAGATTCAGTATCTGTGCATTAATTGTGTCCTGTATCAATTGCCATAACCCGTTTTGCTGTTCACTATTAGGTATAGGGTTATTCTTAAACCATTTACCATTAGCATACAGAAAAAAATCGTTACCTGGTTTTACAGTAGAATCAATATGTGAAGCCAATTCGTCAGAAACAATGCCTTCCGTTTTCTTTGATGCAGTATTACATGAAGTAAATGCTGCAATTAGAACAAGTAGTGCCAGGGATGATAAATGTTTTTTCATTTTAAGTTTAATGGGTTCGTTATACTTCAAAGGTAGTAAAATAGGCATATGGCCTTTGTGCGAATAAGGCTAAATGTATTTACGCAGGTAACAGGTTAAATTAACGGGCGTTATGGAAAACCGCTACAACATCGTCATCTTCTTCCATCTTTTCAATGAGTGCAACCAGGTCTGCTTCCTCGGCATCTGTTAGTTCCTTATGTGTAGTAGGAATAAATGTTTTCGAGCTTTCTTTTATCTCGAACTTCTTTTCTTCCAATGCTTTTTGCATATGGCCAAATTCAGAAAAAGGAGTTTGAATGATCAGTTCATTATGCTCATCGTCCCAGGTAAATTCTTCCGCTCCAAAATCTATCAGTTCAAATTCAATTTCTTCTTTATTCAAGCCAGCCGCCGCAACTTTAAAAAGCGCTTTTCTTTCAAACATAAAACTTACTGAGCCATTTGTTGCCAAATTTCCTCCGGCACGTGAAAAATACATTCGGATGTTAGCAACCGTACGGGTCGGGTTATCGGTAGTACATTCAACTAACACAGGTACACCATGCGGTGCATATCCTTCGTATATAGCTTCTTCATAATTTGAAACATCCTTGTCCGATGCCCTTTTTATTGCCGCATCAACATTTGTTTTTGGCATATTTACGGCCCTGGCATTTTGTATGCACATACGTAAACGTGGGTTCGTATCGGGGTCTGGTCCACCGGCTTTTACAGCAATAGCAATATCCTTACCAATTTTTGTAAATGTTTTAGCCATTTTGGCAAAACGGGCAAACATTGTATATTTTCTTTTTTCAAATACGCGTCCCATAAGTGTAATATTAGAGGTGGCAAAGATAGAGATATTGATGAAAAACGGGTGTTTGTAAGAAGGAATAATGCCCTATCTCCCACCAAAAGTAGTTTTCTGCTAATAAATTGTAAATCAATAATCTAAATCGTTACATTTACCTGAACATATTCATCTGTGGCTATGAAAAAAAATATACTCAGCATATTTGTTGTTGCATTGTCACTGTGCCTGAATGCACAGGTCAGCACAAGGTTAAATATACCTTCACGTATACAGTGGCCCAATAATAATGGGTATTGCGGAGAGAACTCCATACAGATGTGCGGGCTGTATTATGGCGATTATATTTCGGAAGGGCTTTGCCGTAATGTTGCGGGTGGAGAGTTACTTATATATGTGAATGACACTATAGCGCTTAACACCCTTTCATTCAATTATGTTGAATGGGATCCCAATGGTGCTTCACCACAGTATACGAGTTACCTTGATTGGGTAAAGCAATATTTGAATAAAAAACAGCCGGTAATTATTGTTGTATATGTAAGCGGGGCGAGTGATCCTGATTATGACCATATTATTCCTGCCATTGGCTTTAATGCTAAGAGTATAGGCACGTATACAAGTACCGATTCACTTACTTACAACAGTAATTTCGATACTATGCCTTTTACTCGAATCTTTTCCACATTATACGGTACCCGTACAGTTGCTAATAATTCGGCCCCATTTCCATATTATGTACCGCAAGATGTTGATTATGGTGTTGTTGTTACAGGAAATAAAGACCCTGGCCATGTTACACGGCCCGTACATATAGTACTCGATTCAAATGATGAACCCAACGTTAGTCTTGGTGCAAAACCACGCATGATGAAAGCACAAATAATTGCTGATTCACTTACTATTGGTAAAAGCTATGCACTTATACGGTATAATAATTACAACACAGTTCCTTCTACAGGGTTCAATCCGCTTACCGGTAATTCAGCGGTTTATTTTACCGCAAGTGCAATTACCAAAACAGTTGTAGACTCATTCATGTCCGACACGGCTGTTTTTTATCGTTGTATTCCTTATACCGTAACAGATATTAATGAAGCCACCGCATCAACTGATAATTACCTTGTATATCCTAACCCAAGTGCAGGTAATTTTACAGTTCAGTTACCAGATAATACAGAGCAAATTGAAGTAATAGATGCTATAGGGCGTCTTATTAAAAAAGCAAATGTGCAAGGTATGAAGCTGTTAGATATGTATCTGCCTGAAAAAGGATTTTTCTTTATAAGAACAACGGGTAGGGGAGTAGTGCATACCTGTAAAATGGTCATCACTAATTAGTGAAAGCCTTTAGCTATCTTTGCTTTAATTATTAAATAAAAAATTATGAAACAGGGAACGATTGTTTTATTAGTTGTTGTTGGTCTTGCATTGTTAGTTGTATTCGGAATATTTATAGGCCCATACAATGGTATGGTAAGCCGTAGCCAAAATACAAGCCAGATGTGGAGCAATGTGGAAACACAATACCAGCGCAGAAATGATTTGTACAGTACTGTAATGGCAACTATAAAGGGTTCTGCAAAATTTGAGCAACAAACATTAACGGAAGTTATTGACGCACGTTCGAAAGCGACAAGTATTACAGTTGATGCAAGTAAGCTTACACCTGAAAGTGTAAAGCAATTTGAACAGGCACAGGATGGTTTTAAAAGTTCATTCGGCAGGTTAATGGCTATTGCAGAACAATACCCCGACCTGAAAACAACGGCTGCATTCCAGGATTTTCAAACCCAGCAGGAAGGCACTGAGAACCGCATTAATAAGGCAAGACAGGATTTTAACGATGTTGTTAAAGAGTATAATACCTATATAATGACATTCCCGCATAATATTGTGGCCAATATGTATGGCTTTACATCCAAGGGTTATTTCCAGGCTCAGGCGGGTACAGACAAGGTTCCTAATGTTAGCTTCTAACCATGTTCTTTAAGAAGAAGTTTTTTTCGGCTGCAGAAGAAAAGCAGATAATTGATGCCATTAAACTGGCAGAGCATTCCACATCGGGCGAAATACGGTTTTATGTTGAATCGAAATGTGAAGGTGATGCGTACGAAAGAAGTGTTGCCGTATTTCATCACTTAAAGCTTCATGAAAAGAACCACAGGAATGGAGTATTGATATACCTTGCCAAGGATCACAAGAAGTTTGCCATAATTGGCGATGAAGGTATTCATACTAAGGTTACTGATATTTTTTGGGAGAATGTAAAAGATAAAATGGCTGAATTTTTTAAGCGTGGAGAATTAACAGAAGGAATTTGTGAAGGAGTAAGACTGGTTGGGGAAAAACTAAAAGAATCGTTTCCATTCGACCCCAATAATAAGCAAGGGTATTCAGACACTATAAACCGCGGCAAGTGAAAACATACATAAAGAAAATAGTATCATTGTTTGTTTTCATGTGGCTTGCCATTGGTAGCCTGTATGCCCAGAATAATAAAGACCTGCCAGCTAAGCCGAACCCACCAAGGCTGGTGAACGATTATGCCAATATACTTTCAAGCGACCAGGTTCAAATACTGGAACGCAAACTGGTTGCGTATAATGATTCCACATCCACACAAATAACTATTGTTATTGTGCCATCGGTTGATGATGATATTGCAGAGTTTGGTGCAAGGCTTGGTGACTACTGGGGAATAGGGAAGAAGCAAAAAGATAACGGCATACTTATAACCATTGCCATGCAACCGCATGGTGTAAATATAGCTACAGGTAGGGGAGCAGAGGGAGCCGTTCCTGACGTAACTGCAAAGCATATAATTGAACAGTTCATTACGCCTAACTTCCGGCAGCAAAATTATTACCAGGGGCTTGACCTTGCTACTACAGCTATTATGCAGGCCATGAGGGGCGAGTTTAAAGCAGATACACCTGTTACTGCAAAAGATTACAGCAAGTATTTCATTCTCGCAATAATTCTTCTTTTTATCATCTTCTCCATATTCTCAGGCGGTGGTGGAAGAAGCGGGCACTATGGTAGCGGAGGTTTCTTGCCATTCATATTTATGGGCGGCGGTGGCTCAGGTGGTGGTTTTGGAGGTGGCGGCGGTGGTGGCTTCGGTGGATTTGGTGGCGGTAGCTTTGGCGGCGGTGGTGCCAGCGGAAGCTGGTAAGCAAATACTAAATCTAAAGGAAACAGATTAGTTAAACTACAACTTCCTTATTATACTTCCCCTTATATTCCAATGGTGACATTCCTGTTATTTTTCTAAACACTTCACGAAATGCTTTGTCATCTGCATAGCCTACGTCATTCATTACTTCGAAAATGGTTTTCCGACCTTTTTCCAGTGTGCTTTTTGCGATTTCCACTTTTACACGCTGCAAGTATTCTACCGGAGTATTGCCCGTAGCTTTTATAAAGCGCCTGTCAAAATTCCGCCTGCTAATGGCCAGTTTCGAAGCTAATTCTTCAAAAGATATACGTTCGGTCAAATGCTCTTCAATATATTTTTGCGCTTTATGTATCAATTCATCGCCATGGTTTTTCTGTGCCTGAAAAATAAAAAACCGTGATTGCGATGTCCGCTCCATATCGATCTGAAAAACCTTTGAGCAATAAATAGCAGTTTGCTTGTCAAAATATTTTTCAATCAAAAATAGTATCAGATTTAAAAATGAATAAGCTCCGCCATTTGTATATATACCAGGTTCAGAAACAATCAACTTATCAATTTGCAGGTCGATATTGGGGAATAACCTTCTGAAATCAGCTGCCGCATTCCAGTGTGTAGAGCAGCTCTTTCCATCAAGCAAGCCGGTAGAGGCTAGTAAAAATGCACCGGTGCAGATGCTTGCAATTTCGGCGCCGCTTTTATATTGTTTTGTAAGCCAGGCAATAAGTGCTTTATTCTCTTTCAGTACATAATCATAGTCGTACGTAAGGGAAGGAATGATAACTAAGTCGGTTTTGGCTATTTCCTTAATATCTATTGGATGGAGCGAAAAGAAACCCTCACCTAAGTTTAGCTCTTTAACGTAACCGGCTATACGTACTTCCCACATGGGTTTATTCCCCAACTTTTGCCAATATTGGTTTGCACGTGTAAGTATTTCAAATGAGCCTGTAATGCTACTTATGTTAATGTTCCCTTTAGGCACAACTATAATTACTTGTTTCATGGTATTCGATTTTGAGTAGCAAAGATATTACTTTGCCTTGTCCAAATCAACCCATTACATTGTCTATTTTACACCCTACTGGTATCAAATTACGATAGTACTTTTGTATCGTCAATTTGAAGTCAATAATTAATAGTTTAATTAAATCTAAAAATAGCATGGGAAAAATAGTCAGTTTAATGAATACCACGCCGGATGGCTTTGCAGATGCTAAATTTCTAATTGTCGATGACGAATTTCATGAGTTTGCCCGGAGCCTTCTATCGAACAGCGCGACAGTTGCCTTTGGGCGCAACACGTTCGAACTATTTCAAAATATCTGGCCACCCAGACTGGAAAATGAAAATGCAACCGAAGGTCAAAGGAAATTGGCAAGGGCACTGACAGATATACCAAAGGTGATTTACTCATCGGCATTGAAAACGACTGTATGGAGCAATTCCACTATTGTTGAAAAAATAGATGCGGAACATATTAACTCTTATAAGGAGGAGGGTAAAAAGGGATTGCTTACAGTAGGCAGTTTGAGCCTGGTTGCGGCATTAACGGAAATGAAGTTAATAGATGACTTTTACTTCTGCATTCAGCCTCACATCGCCGGTCACGGTAGTGTGCGCCTTTCCGACAAACTGAAACTGGACACCCCATTGTCGCTTAAATATGTAAATAGCATACAATTAAAATCGGGCGTGCATATCATCCAGTATAAAATGCATAATAGCGTTAAGTACAATAAAAATTAAAAAATCCGACAATCAAAAACATAAACAAAATGAAAACGAAAGATTTTACAGCTACAATATTGGTAGACAATACCACGGCAGAAGCATTCAAAGCAATAACTAACCCTCGTGGATGGTGGAGTGAAGAAATTGAAGGCAATACGGAAAAACTCAATGATGAGTTTACCTACCATTATAAAGACGTGCACAATTGCCGGATGAAATTAATAGAGGTCATTCCGAATGAAAAAGTAGTGTGGCTTGTACTGGACAACTATTTTAGTTTTACAAAAGATAAAAGCGAATGGAAAGACACAAAAATTATTTTCGAAATCTCTAAAAAAGAGAAGAAGACGCAAATCCGCTTTACCCACCAGGGACTAGTTCCCGCTTACGAATGTTATGAGATATGTTCCAATGCCTGGGGAGAATATGCAACGCAAAGCTTGCGGAACTTGATAACCAAAGGTAAAGGCAATCCGAATAAAAAAGAGAAGGTTAAACAGAAGGATTATACAGCAACTATTATTGTTACAACATCGCATAAGGAAGCATTCAATGCAATCAATAATGTTCACAGCTGGTGGACCGAAGACGTGGAAGGGAGTTTGAGAAAGCAGAACGATATTTTTACTGTGCGATTCGGAGAAGTTTACATAACGATGAAAGTAACCGAATTAGTTCCCGGAAAAAAAATAGTTTGGTTTGTTACAGATTGTAATAAACCATGGCTTAAAAACAAGAAAGAGTGGAAAGGCACGAAATTGATCTGGGAAATCTCGGATAAGGATAGCAATACACAAATCCTGTTTACACACAAAGGTTTAGTTCCGGAGATTGAGTGCTACGTAACCTGTTCTGATGCATGGGGTGAATATTTAAAGCAGAGTTTACGGAATCTTATCACCAAAGGTAAAGGTAAGCCTTCACGTATGAAAAAGGTTATGAAAAATAAATGACTTACACTTTGAGCATCCGGTGGGTACCCAATATCGAACTTTTTAGGTGATTTTCAATGGCAGGAAAATCGATAGATAATTACTGCAAATTTCCGGGTGATTAACTTACTTTGTTAGGCGGAATTTTTGAAATGTCTTTCCGTTAAAAGTATAAACTCCAGCTCCGTCTGTTCCAAACCAAAGATTATTGTTTTTGTCTTTATAGATTGTCCAGATATTATCGCTGCCAAGCCCATCTTTAGTTGTAAAATTGGTTAACGTTTTGCCATCAAACATCCAAGCTCCTGCATCTATTGTTCCTACCCAAAGGTTTCCTTGTTTGTCGTCTGTAATTGTCCAGACACGAGCCAAAGTGCCTTCTTTGCTCTCAAAAGTTTTTATGAAATTCGGGTTTTCCAGTTTCTTTTCTTTTGTAATGTTGGTCAAACTTTTCCCATCGTACCGAAACAGGCCGTATCCATTATTGCCCATCCAAATAGTTCCGTTTTTATCTTCAAAAATTGACCGGACCGGGGCACCTAACTCTTTATTGTCAAGCCAGGTGTACGTTTTTCCATCGTATTTGCAAACACCCGCGGTGCAGGTTCCGAACCACAAATTACCATTTCTATCTTTGCAGGTGCAATAAATGTCATATTGAAATCGGGAATTATTATCATTCTTAAGTGGTGAAGTTTTAGGTAATTGAATTTTTACCAGTGATTTCCCATTGTAATAGTATTCAACTAACAATTCATCATTCAGATAGTTATAATTCGTTGTTTGAAGAGCAGAAGTATCGGCCGGGATTGTTTTAAATTCTTTGCCGTCAAAATAGCAAATGCCATCCTTTGTTTTGAGCCAGATATTTCCATTCTTACCTTCCTGAACATTCCAAACAAAATTCGAGCTGAGTCCATGCTTGCTTGTAAATTGTACCATTTTTTTTCCGTCATATTTAAACACGCCTTCTCCATCGGTAGCAAACCAAAAGTTATTTTTGGAGTCTTGAAAAATGCAACGGATAGCCCCGCCAATTTCAGAAACTGTATCGCCTGCAATTGCCTTGGCAACCTGTTCAGATTTGTTTTCAATTGATTTTTGATCTTGTCCCTTGCAGGAAGGGAAAAAAACTAATAAGATAAGCAGCGGGTAAATGTGATTTAAATATTTCGTCATTTGGCTTGGCATAATAAGACAAACCTACATCTTTACTTGTAAATGCCGAAAATTAGCTAAGAGTTGAAAAGAAATTTGCTTCAGTACCCGGAGCCGGAATCGAACCGGCATTCTCGTGAAAGAACTGGTTTTTGAGACCAGCGCGTCTACCGGTTCCGCCATCCGGGCATTGATGCTTTTTTTAAGGACCACGAAAGTAGTGAATTTTTCATAATCTGTGCAGATTATACAAAACTTTGCAGGTCGTACAGCTTTTTATACGTGCCGTTATGGGTCAAAAGCTCAGCATGTGTACCTCTTTCAACTATAAGGCTCTTTTGCATAACTATAATTTCGTCGGCATTTTTAATGGTAGAAAGCCTGTGTGCAATTACTATAGAAGTACGGTGTGCCATAAGCTTGGTAAGGGCATCTTGCACAAGCCTTTCCGATTCAGTATCGAGTGCTGATGTCGCTTCATCTAATATTAGTACAGGTGGATTCTTCAGAATGGCACGTGCTATGCTCATACGTTGGCGTTCACCACCCGATAGTTTACTTCCCCTGTCACCAATATTTGTTTCGTAGCCATTTTCCATGCGCATTATAAAATCGTGCGCATTGGCTACTTTGGCTGCTTCTATAACCTGTTCGGTGGTAATGTTTTTCATGCCAAAGGCAATGTTGTTCTTTACCGTATCGTTGAACAAAATGCTCTCCTGCGTAACAATACCCATCAGGTTACGAATACTGGTAAGTGTAAGGTCTTTAAGCGGTTTACCATCAATAGTTATTTCGCCATCGGTGGGGTCGTAAAAACGCGGAAGCATATCTACCAGGGTGCTCTTTCCCGAGCCAGATTGCCCTACAATTGCAATGGTTTTGCCCTTAGGTATTTTAAGGTTTACATCCTTCAAAGCCCAGCCATTATCGCCACGCTGGTATGCAAATGATACGTTTTTATATTCTATTTCTTTATCGAATGAGTTAATGGTAATTGCATTTTCTTTCTCACGAATAGTAACCTCACTCTGAATTATTTTATCAATACGTTCTACCGAGGCCATTCCCTTTTGCACCGTATAATATGCCTGGGTAAAAGCTTTAGCAGGAGGAATAAGCTGTGAAAAAACCACCAGATAGTATACAAACAGTTCGCCACTTAATGTATGTGCTGAGCTCCATACCAGTTTGCCACCAAAATACATAATAACGGCTATAACAATTGAAGTTAAGAATTCACTTAACGGGGAAGCTAGGTCAGTTTTACGATACACACGATTCATAGTGTGAGTGTAATTATTATTCTCCTCAATAAAATTTGTACGGGTAATATTTTCTGCATTAAAAGCTTTAACAATGCGTAAACCACTAAGTGTTTCTTCCATCATGGAAAAAATACGGCCCATCTGTTCTTTCGATTTGGTGGAACTGCGCTTAAGACTTTTAGCTATTCGGGCAATAAGTAAACCTGTTACCGGTAAAAGAACAAATACAAAAAAGGTAAGTTGCGGGCTTATAAATATAAGTGCGCCAACGAAAATAATTATCTGCAATGGGTTTACCGTAAGCATTTCAATGGATTGCATAATAGACCATTCTACCTCCTGCACATCGGTTGTCATACGCGACATTATATCGCCTTTACGCTCATCAGAATAATAGGATAGAGGAAGCTCCAGTACTTTACTGAATATTTCGTTGCGTATATCTTTAACTACTCCGTTCCGGATGGGAGCCATATAAAAGATAGCCAGGTACCTGAATAGATTTTTGAGTAGCACAACAATTACAAAAACAATACATATTGTAAGTAGTATCCGTTCTGCGCCACCATTTACTATTGATTGGGTAATGTGGTATTTAAGATATTCGGTTAAGTTTTTAGGAGATAAATGCCCTATGCTAATCTCTGGAGGAAGTTTTTTCAATGTTTCTGCATATTCAGCCGGATCGGTGTTAAATAATAGCTGAATAAGTGGAATTACCATGGTGAGGGAAAAGAGGGAAAACACCAGTTGCAGAATATTAAATATCACGTTTAACACAGCAAAGCGCTTATAGCCCTTTATATACCGAAGTATTTTAAGTAGTCCTTTCAAGTGATTTTAAGTTAATAAGGTTCAAAGATACATTGTTAATTTTATTACATTTGCAGCCCAAGTAAAAAAGGTACTGTTCAGCCAGATAACGGATAAACAGTACTTTTATTGAAATAAGGTTCCCAA
This sequence comes from Bacteroidota bacterium, assembly GCA_013289395.1. Lineage (GTDB taxonomy): Bacteria > Bacteroidota > Bacteroidia > JABEUT01 > JABEUT01 > JABEUT01. The sequence goes on along the minus strand of JABCZY010000004.1, from coordinate 20,624 downwards.
TTTGTTGAATAAGACGGCAAATGGAACAATTTACCTTGAAAAAAGGTCCTGTGGCCGAGTGGCTAGGCAGAGGTCTGCAAAACCTTGTACAGCGGTTCGAATCCGCTCGGGACCTCAAAAAAAAGACGCTTTTCGCGCCTTTTCGTGTTTTTAATAAAGATTAAAGATCGTATAGAAACTATCTCTTATTTACACTATTCGCCAAAGACATCCTCTAGCTTATTGAATAATAATTTTGGAAGTATATTCAAAAGCATGATTGCTATTATAGAATTTCAAGAAGTAAATTCCTGCAGGAAGATTATTCCTCGAAATTTCGCAATGTGAAGTATTGCATGATAGCGACCTGATCATTTCACCACTCGGGCTATACATTTCCACATAATGTTCTCCCGCTGTACTAAAGAGCACCGTAGCAGCATCCCTGAAAGGATTTGGATATACCATTATTACATCATGAGTTTCAGTTATTGTATTAATACCCGAAACAAAACCTCCTATAATAAGCAAGCTGGTTGGGTTAGCTCCGTTAGTATCACTAAAGCTGAGTAAAACAGAATCTTTACCGGTAAGTATATTATAACTAAAGAGCACACCATAGTTTGATTGCCCGCCGATAGATGTTGTACCATAAAGAGTTGTACCTGCACTATCTAACACCAATGTTCCTGTTGGGTTTGCGCCATTTGCTCCTTTAAAATTCATTAAGGGTATTTCTTTATTAGTCTTCGTATTAAAACTGAATAATACTCCATCGCCCTGCTTGCCACCAAAGTATGTCATTCCATATAACAGGCTATCTTCAGCCTGAACAAGGTTACCGTAAGGCGCTTCTCCGCTTGTTGAATCATTGAAGCTGTACAGAGCCTTATATGATTTAGTTTTTGTATTAAAACTAAATATCACACCATCATAATTAGTCCCCCCGCTATTCGTCATTCCGTAAAGGAGGCCATCATTGGCCTGTATTACCCCACCATAAGGAGAGAATCCGATATTATCCGACAGATTAACCATCACACTATCTTTGCCCGATACCGGGTTATAGTAAAACAGAGTACCTTCCGCATTGCTTCCGCCATTAGGAGTCATTCCATAAATCAAACCATTTGAGGCCTGCAATAAATTCCCCTCCGGATAAGAACCGTTTGCATCGTTAAAGTTTACTGCAACAGCCTCTGTATTGCTACCTGTATTATAACTAAATAGAACACCCTCATTATTCGCACCACCATATTGTGTCATGCCATAAAGCAAGCCATTCGAAGCCTGAATAAGGCCTGAGTAAGGATATTGGCCTGAGGTACTATCGAAACTATAAATCACTGTATTAGTACCAGAGTTTGGATCAAAACTGAAAATATCACCATAAAAATTATTACCTCCTACAAGTGACATTCCATATAAAAGTCCGCCTGTGCCCTGCACCATACAATTATTATTACTAACGGCTCCGTTAAAGTTAAACAGTACACTGTCTTTAAGGGTAATGGTATTGTAACAGAAAAGTACACCATATCCATAATGACCACCACTGTAGGTCATTCCATACAATAATCCATTCGAATCGAGCACCAGGCTTCCGTATGGATAGGCACCATTATTCCCGCTAAAATCAAATAATATGCTATCTATTCCCGAAACAGGATCATAAATAAAAAGGCTTCCATAATTACTATAACCACCCTGGGTAGTCATACCATAAAGAAGGCCGTTCTTTGCCTGCATAAGGCTTCCGTTAGGGTAATCTCCGCCTATATCATCAAGGCTAAGGAAAGCAGTAGTATCTAAGCCATTTTTAGGATCTAATGCAAAAAGCACTCCGCCGTCATTATTACCACCCTCAGATACCAATCCATAAAGCATACCATTTTTCGCCTGCATCAATGTATTGTATGTAGGGTATCTTCCGTGCACACTATCGAAACCAAAAATGACACTATCCTTGCCGGTTATGGGGTCTATTACAAAAAGTGCTCCATCGTTAGATGAAGTACCCTCATATGTCATCCCGTATAATAAACCATTTGAAGCCTGAACCAATGTACCTTCAGGTGAAACACCGTCATTATACTGGAAGTCATGAAACAGTGAATCCTTTCCGCTAACCGGATTGTATGTAAAAATAGTGCCGTCTTTAATAGTGCTATCTCCACCCCATGCCGTCATTCCATATAACCATCCATTTTTAGCCTGTATAAGGTTGCCGGTTGGATTTGCACCATTGGTTGTATCGTTAAAATTTACAATAATACTGTCCTTCCCTGTTGCTATATTATAGCTGAAGAACACCCCATTATTAGAAACGCCTCCACTATCGGTCATTCCATACAGTAAGCCATTAGTCGCCTGAAAAAGACTGCCTGCCGGGTAAGCGCCATTAGGGCCATTGAAGCTAATAATTACACTATCCTTGCCGGTTTTTGGGTTGTAGCAAAATGCTGCACCATACCCTTTAGTCCCGCCAAACCATGTCAGGCCATATAATTTGCCGTTAGAGGCTTGTATAAGATTACCCAGCGGGTTACCATAAGTAAGTTCAATTTTTTTCCCATTAAAATGAGTGGGAGTATGGTCTTTTCCGGTTCCAATATCATATTGGAAAATGACTCCAAATCCTTTACTGCCGCCACCTGATGTCATTCCAATTGCACTGCCTGATGCAGCTGTTGGCCTCCGGTTTAGTGTTTGTGCATTTGATACAAACAATAGAATACAAAAACTTAAAATAGCTGCTATTTTTTTCACGTAGATATTAATTAATATTATTAGGGTTAAATAATATGAAATAAAAATAAGAAAATTCTGTATACAGGCTTATACCCTTATACCTATTACCAGAATATCATCTATCTGTTCGCTGTTTACTTTCCATTTTTCAATGAAATCATCCAGGTGTCTTTCCTGTTCGTTCATGGGAAGCTCACATATATCAAGTATGAGCTCTCTGAATTTTTTGGTGGTAAGTTTTTTTTGTTTTTCCCCACCAAACTGGTCGGCGTATCCGTCAGAGAAGATATAAAAAGAATCTCCGTGCTTCAAGGCCAGTTGATGCTCCTCAAAATCCTGATCTTCTTCTGAAAAACCTCCTATCGATCTTTTGGTGGCCTTTATTTCTTCCACTTGCTTTGTACCCTTTCTTACTATCCATATAGGGCGGTTAGCTCCGGAAAAAGAAAGATCCAATCCACCGGGGTTATATTGCATAGAGCAGATGGCAATATCCATTCCGTCCCGTGTACTGTCTCTGTCATTGGATTGGTGCAGTGCTGTTTTTATTCGCCTGTTCAATAACTTTAGTACCTCACCGGTATGTGGAGTCTCTTCTACTGCATCATTCAATTTTTCCCATCCGATCATACTCATGAATGCACCCGGAACGCCATGCCCTGTACAATCTACCGCTGCAATAAATTTAGTATTGTTCCTGTTGGCAAAAAAATAAAAATCTCCGCTTACAATGTCTTTGGGCTTAAAAAGCACAAAGCTTTCGGGTATGCTCTCAAGTATTTCTTTCTTTTTCGGAAGTATGGCCTGCTGTATTCGCTGGGCGTAATTTATACTATCGGTTATTTCATGGTTTTTTGTTTCAATAATAGTATAGGCGGCCTCTATCTTTTTGTTCTTAATATCCAGTTCTCGATTGGCTTTTTGTTTTTGTAAATTGCTGCGATAAGCAAAAATGGCAAAACCAATAACCAGTAACAGTATACCTGATACAGAGTAAATAACTATTTTCTGTTTTTTTACCGCTTCTGCCTGTATCGCGTCCTTCTTGTCCTGGTCGGCTTTTTCGGCGGCCTGTTTCTTTTCGAAATTATAATTCATTTCGGCCTGCACAGTTTTTTTTGTATTCTCTTTATTCGATATGCTGTCTTGATATTTTATAAAATCCTTGTAGTATTCAAGGGCCTTGCCTGTATTTCCTGTCAACTCCAGAGTACTGCTCAAAGTCAGGTATGAACTTGCAATATCATCAAGTGAGCCAATACTTTTAGCAAGGTCCAGGCTTTTGTTTTCAAATTCCAGCGCTTTCGGATAATTTTTTTGCATCTGGTAAACCTGACCAATACCACCAAGGCAAGCTGCAACGCCGTCCTTATTTCCTATCTTCTCAAAAATATCCAACGACCTACCAATATAATCTAAAGCTTTCGGGAAATCTTGCTGCGCATAATATATGCCACCTATATTTATAAGAGAAGTTGCAATGCCATTTTTGTCATTATGTTTTGTACGTATATCCAGCGCTTTAAAATTTTCTGCCAAGGCTTTCGGGTATTCTCCCTTATTACTGTATGTAAGGCCAATATTACTCTCTGCATCGGCTATATTTGTGGTGTCTTGCTTCTTTTCGCTTAATAAAAGTGCATTTCTATACTCATCAAGAGCTTTATCATAAGCTTTTTGCCCGCTGTAAACATTCCCAATGTTCTGGTAGGTTAATATCATGTTGCTGGTATCATTTGTCTCCTCCAATACGTTTAAAGCATTTAAATGCTCTTCAAGCGCCTTGGCGTAATTGCCCTGGTTGGTATATACCTTACCAATATCAATTTGCACCATGGCTATACCATGCTTATCTTTTATCTCCTGGTATATCATTGAGGCTTCTTGCAAGTAACCTAGGGCAAGTGAGTATTCACTTTCCTCATTATATACAAAACCTATTCTTTTAAGGGAGTTCGCAGTACCACTTTTATCCTTTAATTGTTTACGAATCGCTAGTGCCTTCGAGAAATTTTCCAGCGCTTTTTGATAATTCCCCTGATCTTCATATACGCTTGCCATTTGAGTGTACGCTAAAGCAATGCCACGTTTATACCCTTCTTTAGTTGCCAAGTTTAGGGCTTGGTGCGACATAGAATCGGCCATAATATAGTTTCCTATGTTTTCATATTGAAAACTGAGTTTATTTAAATAAAATGCACGGTTTGTATCGCTAACTGACTTTTTTAAGGCCATCGTTAACGAATCTATCTGAGAGTTTTGTGCAGAAGCGAAGTAGGGGGAAACCACACCAACCCCTGTAACAAAAAATGAAAATAAAAACCTATTAAGCCAAGACATTCGTTACAATTAAGATTATAAAAGTAATTTTTTTATGGTTTTCACTCATTATTGCGTGGTTTATGAAAGAGCCAGCAATAGTATACCTCAAATAATCAATAGCTTATGACACGCAACGTATATTCCGCTAGGCACCTCGAAAAAGGCGCGAAATAGCACCTTTTTCGCTTTTACAATTGTTAAGGGCTTTTCTCTCTGCCGTTTCGTAACAAAATTGCATTGGCAATTACATCGGCAAAACACCATCATTGAATTTAGTGATGTAGGGTTTTGAATTTTGCTCTTAGCCTCAGGGAAACCACAATAGCGTATTCTAATCGATTTCTCTTCCTCCACATGGTATTTCAATTAGATTTTAATGGTATTTTTACTGTATTCTATCACTCAATCTAATAATTTGAAATAAAAAAAGCAGAGTGCAGAAATTAATGAGCGTGCAGTTTCATAACCAAGTATTCCGGCCTTCTATTTCGCGATTTGCCGGTTTACTGGTATTTGGCTTGTTATATGCTTCCGGTATTATGGGGCAGAGCGCTCATAAGATAGACTCACTTCTTGCATTAATCAAAACCGAAAAGGCCGATACGAGCCAATTGCGTTTATATTCCGCTCTTTGCGATGCATGCGATGTTAAGGATAACCTGAAGTATGCTGAACCTTTAGTAAAACTGGCAGATAGTTTACTTTCTGTGGATAATTATAAAAGTGCCCGTAAATCTATTCTGGAGCAAAAGGCTAATGCTTTTTCCTGCATTATAGAGTATTACCAGAAGTATGAAGGAGGAGGTACTCCCAAAGCATTAATGTATCATGAAAAAATGCTTTTGATATACAAGGAAATTAATGATAATAAAGGCTTTGCTAAAACTATATATGATATTGGGTTTGACTATGCAAGGCAGGGCAATGTTATGAAACAACTGGAATATTACCAGCAGAATATAGAGTTATTAAATAAAATGAATTATAAAAAAGGCATGCAGCTGTTGTTGTCTCAAGTTGCAAGCATTTACATGGATTATGGGGATACTACTCAGGCTTTAGAGAAAATGCAAATGAGTTTATCTGTGGTCAATGAATTGAAGGATACAAGTTTGATTGGCAATAACCTGATTAATATAGGTATATTATATTCCAGAATTCATGATACTGCTAACGCACTGGATTATTTTAAAAAAGCAATAATACTATTTGAGAAAAAGAATAATGAAAAAGGCGTAGGAATCGCGTATTTTTATATAGGGCAGTTATATTTTCGACAAAAGAATTTTGCTAAAGCGCTTGAGTATTTTCAAAAGTATTTGCCCATTGTAAAAGGGCATAATAATTATATGACAAGCAGAGTTCTTCGTGCTATATGCCAGGTATATGAAAATGAGGCGAATTATAGTGAGGCTATCAGATATTGTAACGATGCATTGAATTCAATCAAAAATGGGGATTATGACATTGAAACTTCGAGAGGTCTTAGTCAATTAGGGTTGATATACTGGGATCAGAAGCAATATAAAACGGCAAAGGAATACATGCAACAATCACTTTCGCTTGCTATTAAAAGCGGGGAACTGACAAGTATCATGCTTGATGAAAAATGTTGCGCACAACTTGATTCGATATTGGGCGATTATAAAAGTGCCTACGCCCATTATCAGCAATATTTTATATATAGTGAAAAGTTAAACAAAGATGGAATTCATAAAGCGCTTGCGCAGGAAAATCTGCGGAACGAGTATGAAAAAAAGAAGGCCATAGAAAAGGCGGAACAGGAAAAAAAAGAAGTAATTGTGAAAGAAGAAAAACAGAGACAGAAAACAATAACTTATTTTAGTATTGCCGGCTTAATGCTTGTGTTGTTGTTTGCTACATTTATTTCAAGGGCTTATGTGCAAAAGAGAAAGGCTAATTTTCTGCTGGAAGATAAGAATAAGATAATTGAAGAAAAGAACAAGGATATTACGAGCAGTATTACGTATGCAAAAAGAATTCAACATGCCCGGCTTCCCAAGAGAAATGAAATTATGTCCGCGTTGCCACAAAGTTTCATTCTTTTTAAACCAAAGGATATAGTAAGTGGAGATTTTTATTTTTTTCATACTAAGGGAAACTCAGTTTTAATTGCAGCGGCGGACTGTACGGGACATGGAGTTCCAGGGGCATTTATGAGTATAATAGGCTCAGAGAAATTGAGCCTTGCTGTGGAGCAAAGTACTGATACTTCTCATATATTGAATTACCTTAATAAGGAACTCAAGAATTCCCTGCATCAATCTGAGGACAAAGAATCAACTCGTGATGGAATGGACATTGCAATATGTTCAATTGATATGAAAAGCCATATTGTAAGGTATGCAGGAGCTAACAGGCCTTTCTGGTTGATTCGTAAAGGTAAAAGCGAGATAGAAGAGATTAAGGCAACAAAAAAAGCAATTGGCGGATTTACAGAAGATGATCAACATTTTGATTCGCATGAGATAGAATTAGAGCAGGGAGATACATTCTATATATTTTCTGACGGATATGCAGATACATTTGGAGGGCCTAACCAGAAAAAGCTCACTACAAAGAATTTCAAGCAGTTGCTTATTGCAATCCAAGACAAAACAATGCCTCAACAAGAACAATATTTAGATGATCATATTGAGAAGTGGAAAGCAGGAGTAGAGCAGGTAGATGATATTTTGGTGATAGGAGTGCGCATTTAGCCCTGAAAAACACGAGGCGGAACTATTTTAATTATCCTTTATTCACAAGTGTACATCTTCGTGTCTATGAATCCTTCAGAAAAGCCGCCAAAATACTCACCAGCAAGGCGGTGAGGGTACATTGCAAACGCCACAGAAGCATTGGTATTCGCATACAAATGCCTACGTACATACACGTAAAATTAACATAATTTGGGTTGTGAATAAAAATCATTGTTATACTTACCATACTAATTTGGTCTGCACGAATTTTGCCTTAGGTGAAGGCCTAAAGAACGTAACAAAATATAAAACAAAAAATAATGAAAGCATTAGTACTTAGTGGCGGAGCAGTAAAAGGCTGTTACCAGGCCGGAGCCATAAAAGCAGTATTAGAATCAGGATTTATACCCGATATTATTTACGGCATATCTGTAGGTAGTTTGAACGGCGCGTTTATGGCCAATGAAGCTGGCAAATTAGTGGCATCGGGTAAAAAACAATTAACCGCTGATGATTGGGTAACCATTGCCAATGATCTGCAGCACTTTTGGTTTACCAATATTGAAAAACCAGCCGATATTGCTATACAACGTTCAGCGGTATCGGATGTGTGGGAATTGTTATGGAAAAAATTCAACGGGTTGTCGGACACTACACCCATAAATAAAATGATAGATAATATTGTTGATGTAACAGTTGCTAAACAATCGCCTGCAAAGCTTGTGGTAGGCACAGTAGATTTTTTAAGCGGCAACATGATATATGCCAGCCCTGGTGATGTTGATTTTATATCGTACCTAAAAGGAAGTATAGCTATACCAATTGCCATGCCACCAAGTATTTCGAAAAAGGGAGAGGTGTTGTTTGATGGAGGAACACGTGATGTAGCTCCACTGGGTTATGCTATTAACCAGGGTGCAGATAACATTATAGGCATTATTTGCCAGGCCGAACAACTTGATTCGGTGCAGGAGAATACAAATTTCAGCCAAGGGAATTTAATGCAACTTGCCGGACGTATTGAAGATATTATTGTGAACCAGAATGTGCAGAATGACTCGCAATGGATTTCATTTTTAAATAATGTGGTAACAGAAGCACGCAGCAAAAACCTGAACCTCGATACCTTGAAATCATACAAAATAATAAACCATCTACTTATTCAACCTGATAAAGATCTGACCATTGACATAAGCACGTTTACAGCGGCGCAAATTCAAGCCGATTATGAAATTGGTTACCAGTTAGCGCAAAACAAGCTGAAAGGATATAATGTAGTGGTGTAAAACTATTTTACTTAATATTAATTAGGCGTAAGCCACCAAAAGGCTCCTCATGAAAACATAGAATATCCGGATACTGATAAGCACGGTCTAAAATAAAGTAGTTTTTAGAATGGAGCCGAGCAGATTTTTTGAAGTCATTTTTAGCAAGCACTAGCATATTACCTTCTGCAATATCAGCAGGATAAGGAAATTCGCTATTCAAAACGATGAAGTCTTTGGTTAAAAACAGTTCTATAACAAACATGTGTAAATTGAATGATGACAGTAGCTTGCCTGAGCCTTGCGAGTAGCAAAACAGGGTGCTGTCAACTGAAAGGTAAATAGTGGAAGAATCAGCATTGTAGCAGATATTCGGATAGAAATGCATATGGGCAAGGTTTTTCGGTGTTAAAGGCGCTTTTGCTATTTCTGTTTTCCAAATTGTTTTTCCACTGATATAATCTATCTTGTTTAGAGAGAATATTCGTGTTGAGTCGGTAAAATTGTAAAACTCATCTAAAGAAAAAACAGCATGTTCTTTATCCGCCCTTACTGATCCAATTGATTGAAATTTTAATAATATTTTCCCACTGTTCATGTCAATAGAAATAAGTGTATCAATGTTAATAAAGTAAAACCCATTTTGGTAAATATTGAAGTGCTTCCTGAAATAAATGGTATCTCTCCTGGTACATTGCCAGTCAATATTATAATAATTGAAGTTCTTATTTGAGGCTGTTAATCTCCATATTTCTTTTTTAGTAGTCGCATTGTAGCATATATAAAAACTATCGGGTTTGACGATAATTTTGTTATTATAAGAATACAGTATACCATCGAAGCTGGGTATATTCATTGGGTTTATTGAGTCCCATAAGATTTTGCCGGTTGAAGCACTAAGCACAAACATTTTCTTTCCTTCGTAGCTTGAACTATATTTATCATAGGGAAACGTATATAGCAGAGAGTCGGCTATATATGTCTGCTTTGTACATAAATAGCTGTTTGTTTGGCACATCCATAAGGCCGCACCGGTTTTAATGTCTCTGCAATATAAAATACCATGAGCAGTATAGTAGATTTTATTGTTCCATACAATAGCAGAAGAATTGTAAAACCAGTTGTCATTTTCCCAACTTATTTTCCATAAGGTTTTCCCTGTTTTAATGTTAAATGCTCTAAGGTGTTGGTAGGTATCTGAAAGTAGTTTTTTCTGTGATTCTTCAACAGCAACTGTTCCAGAGACATGCAATGGATAGAATTCACCTGTTTCATCGTAACCGCCGATTTTCCAGACCGGATGGCTGAATGCTTTAATGAATTTATTCGGTTTTGGCTGGGCGCCGACTAACAGGGTTAAAAAGTATAACTTAAATAGCAACAGTTTCTTCATGACTTTTCTGGTGATATACTTATAATGCAAAAACTTCAAAAAGATACAATAATTTGAGGAATAAATAAAATCTTTAGTCGTTAGGGATATTCAATATTTCTTGGTGGTGTAAAACAGAAAACCCCTTTCCGCAAGGGAAAGGGGTTTTCATAGAAGAGAAGCAGATTGCTTTAATTCAACCTGTCATCGTCTGTGTAGTGAGATTCGTGTGTTTCAAGCTGGCTCTTCTCAGCTTCATCTAGTATGGCATTAGTATAGTTTTTTAACTGTACCCTTTCCTGACCTTGTGGCTGCGAAAGGTAAACCTCATTGCTTATGCGGTACTCACGAGGTTTTTGCCCTGCTTCAGGTTCAATGGTGTGCAGGTAGCCCCAGGAAAGACCTTTTTCTTTTTGCAAAAGCTTCAACGCTTCCTGTTGTGCCTGCAGTACAGGTTTAAAGGAATTGTAGAACTCTTCCGTGCTTTCCATACGTTGTGAAAGCGGATGCGCTGCCGAAACAATGTGCTGCACGCCTGCTTCCTTTGCACCTTCAATCATGTTGCGGGTAATGTCAACGTGTTCACGCGGATTCTTTAAGGTAGGCTCATAGGTGAAAACAGCAACATCATGCCCGCGCGAATGTTTGCTCACATCTTCTTTCCTTCTTCCATCACCCCTTACTACTTTCAGGTTAGGGTGTTTTAATTTGAACTCATTTTCGTTACTTACAATTGCAGTAACAGAGTGACCTCTTTTCAGGGCTTCTTCAGCCAGGCGTGTTCCCACTTCTCCTGTGGTTGTGAACAACGCTATCTTTTGTGTGTTCATAATACTTAGGGTTTTAAAAATTAGAACTTTTGTTGATTTCGAATGCAAGGTATACTCGTTGCAAAGGTTTTGTTACAAATTTTCTGTCAACAATATGAAACTATATTTTAAAACAAAAAATGAGTAGACGAAAATTTTTCACTGAAAATAAAAAACTGACCTTCTGCTTTACGCAAAAAAATGTGAATTTTTTCTTGCTGTCGACCCTTACTGTTTGAAGCCATTTTGTGCCATAATTGCAACGACAGTAAATAAGGGTGATCCGCATTTTTGTTACAATGTGCTGGTTATAAATAGCATGTGGTATTGAACTCAACTCCTTCCGGGATATCACTTTTAGTAAATGGAGTTATTTTTTTGTATAATTTAGCTCAATGTTTATTTTAAAATGAGAGAAAAATTACTGTCTTATCCAGCAAAATTACTGGAACTACTTATAAACACAAGACTTTTTAAAACAATCATTTCAAGTTACTTTCTATCTACCCTCGCTTTAGTTGCCATTGTTGTATTTTGGAGCTTTCCTTCATATGATGTGGTATTGAGGACAAATGAAATGGGTAATAATTGGGATGCCGTTTTTATACAAGGAGCACAACCTTTTGTAAATCATCACACAAACCATTTATATGGTCCGCATAGCGATAATATAGCGTTTAGATTTGTGCCTGCAGTTATATTGAATTTCTTACACATATATACCGTAATACCCGGTTTAATATTTCAATTTTTCACACTAGTACTCTTTTACTATTTATTAGTACTCGTTTTTAATAGTTTTTTTAATGACAGGGCTAAATCATTTATTTTTATTTTACCTATCTGTTTTGTAGTTGCAGGGCATGTTTATGGTTCCGATTATAGGGGCGTATTTGATACACTTTCATTAGACTTTCTTTTAATGGTGCTTTTAGCTCGCAAAAAAATGTATGTCATAGTTCCTTTGTTACTGGCTTATTTTTCAGATGAAAGAGCACTGATTGTATCGCCTGCTATATTCCTTTTTAACATGATTGACAATAATAGCTTTGATGACTTTAGATCTATTTTAAAGGGCGCTTTATTTTCCTCTAGTATTTGTTTATTTGTTTCCTGGGGCGTATATTTTGTAATCAGGTATAGTTTACATAATGCTTTTGGTTTATATACGGGAACCGGAGCTGAGAATCTTTTCTTCGCACAGATAAATAAGCTTTTCAATACTTTTTATATAGGATTAGAAGGTTTTATTATCCCTTTTGTTTTAGTTGTTATTGCTTTATTTAGAAAACGCATTTATATGTTCCCTACTTTGCTCATTATGACTTTTTTGTTATTGCTCTTTATTTCACAGTCATTGGTTGATCGTAACAGAAGCATGTCCTATGATATATTAATTCTCATATTGATCCTGATACTACTAGATAAACTCTTCCCAAAGGAAGAAGCTTTCAGGATAGTGGCATTAGTTATACTTATAAATTTGGTGTACGATGATTTTTATCCGCTACTTCCGCAGTTATATAGAATGAAATTTATAACGCACAGTATTTAAAGACCAATACTACGTAGTATGTTATTGGTTTAGGCGGCACAAATCTAAACTAAGGTAATTTTCAGATGAATTCCTTTAGTATCCTGGCAATATTTTCAGCATCCAGGCCCGATAATTTTTGATGAAAAGCCTGATCACCATATAATTTACCGGGATATCCTTTAGCGAAAAGAGAAATAAACCTTTTTGGGTTTATCTGTTTTTCAAGGAGGAAGCTTCCGATTTGCTGCCCTATTCCACCCAGTGATATATGCTCTTCTACCACAAGTATATTTTCACATTCGGCCATTTTCTTATACATATAATCATCAACGACTAAAGGTAAAGAAACAAGTGAAAAGAGATTGAATTTATCTTTTAATCCACTTGTTGACAGGGCATCAAGAACATTATTTGCAATCGGACCAAGTGTAATTATTATTCCTTTTGCATTATTATTTTCAAAAATACAGTTAAAAGAACCGTGCCTTGTTGGCTTAACCGGTGATGGTTTACCAAGCCCTAGTCTGATGTATGCTGGTTTTGATTGCGCAACTATTTCGGTAAGTAAAGGCTTTATATCATCATTGAAAGCAGGCACCCATGTCCCATTGTTTTGCATGCCACTCAGGCATGCTATATCTTCAAGTGCATGGTGCGATGAACCCATAATGCCATATCCATACCCTCCACCATTTCCTATAAGGAAAACCGGAAGAGCATGAAAACAAACATCGTTACGAAATTGTTCGAGGCATCTATACACAATAAAAGGAGCAATGCTGTAACAAAACACCTTATATCCTTTATAGGCCATTCCTGCTGCAGCGCTTACCATATTCTGCTCTGCTACGCCCATATTAATAAAACGATCTCCTAATTTTTCCTGTAGCCCTTCAAAAGCATTGTATCCAAGATCACCCGTGAGGAATAATATACTCTCATCTGAAGTTGCAAGTTCCTCAATTGTATTTGAAAACGTTTTTCTCAAAAGGAAATATTATACAAGTTTCTTATAGAAACCTTCATAATTAAGCAGCTTCAAATAAGTATTTGTCCGGGAATGAATTTCTTTTATTTCCTGGGTACTGAGTTCTTTGGCGGTTTTTAAATTCACCTCAGCAGTTGGTATCCTTATTGTTCCCCAAGGGTAAACTTCCTTAAGTTTTTCTCCATTCCAACTTGGATAAGCAAGCGTTGAGCTTTTACTGATCCCCATCTTTGATAATACTTTACCAAGCACTTCTGTAGGGTTTTCAATAATATCTTCAAACCTAACTATATGGTAGTTGTTCGGATATTTCTCTGCAAAAAGTAATGACTGGTATTGGCACAATATCCACCCTGTTATGTAATGAGCCATAGACAAAGGCACCGCTCTCTTTTTGGTGTCTGCATATGCTGAAAAAGGATTTCTTATTACGTGTAAAACATGCCCATTCTTACCATAGTCTGAGATAATTTTATCCCCATCAATACCTATTATGGGGCTATATCCTACATATGCTTTTTCCTTTCCGCTATGGTTGTAATTCTTCCACGATTTAAATGTAGACCTGAAGAATGCTTCAACAGCATTGGCTCTTGTTAATGGTTTGTTTTTTAAGAAAAGAACAAATTCTTTTTTCCTGTCTTTGTCATCTAATCTAAAGTCAGCCCCTTTGAATTTACTGCTATTAGGTGTTTTCGACCGAACCTTACCTTCCTCATCAATTATCATTTCATACATTTCTTCAGCAGCAGCGGTGCCGGGAAAAAGAGGCCAGCGATATTTTAAAGGATACATACTTGAAAAATAATCATTCACATATTTAGTTCCCGGCTGCGACTCAAATGGGTATACGAAAAGCTGAGGATGCCCATCAATAAGCCTGTGGGTGGTATTGCCTCCATTCTCATACATTGCGGAGATCATTATCATTTTGTAAGGAGTACTTGACATAGTTTTTAATTTATTGATTATTAAATCGGTATTATTTACTTAGAAGTATAAAAAACAGTTGTTTCAATTTCACTAACCGGTGCTGTAGTTTCATAATAAAATCCCTTGCTTACAGAACTATCTATATAATCTATTCCAAAAACCTGATTCCCGAAAGGCCATTCTATTTTTCCGCAAATTTTCTTTTCAGTGAGCGAGAAAGCAAATATACTACATACTTGTTTCGTATTGCTAATACCCGGTGCATACTGTCTGAATTTAGGTAATACCCTTGAAACACCAATAAAAGCAATATCCTTGTAAATACAGAGGCCTCTTGTCCATCCAGGCAGTGTCGCAAGTATCTTAAATTTTCCGTTTTCAATAAGGCCAAATTCACCATACCCACTATTGTTTACGTATATTTTTCCCTTATAAAGCTTGGCTGAATGCGGGCGGGTAAGGCCCTTTACAATAGGCTCACCTGTTCGGCCCGAAAAAATAACTCCCTTTTTATCCACCGGATAATCTGCTTGCCCCGGCCGTTGTTTAATTATCTTGGAACCTGATGCAGTAAAAAAGGAGCTATTAATTGATTTTCCTGCTGCAATTGAATTAAGTTGTATGTAATTGGCATTGGTTAAAGGATTTCCCTTCTTGTCTTTAATACAGTTAGGGAACCATGTCAAATCTTCCTCTGAGCTTTTCCCCCAATCTACTTTTATTACACCATTCATTCCAACTGAATTGGCGTATAGATCCTTGCCAATAATGGCAAGATCATGAAAATAATAACAACCGGGATAGAACTTTATCCGTGAAGGCAAAAGATAACCTGTGTGCAAAGGTTTTATTTTGGTTTCTTTTCTGGGAATGCTTGTTATTGAGGGGCAGAACTCTATTAACTGATTGGGGTTTCTTGTTGCTGCGATATATACTGCATTTTTCTTTCTGTCAACCGCAATACCAGAAGGGTGAGGGAGTGGCATAAATGTTTGAGAGATCCCTTTCGAACCTGAATAAAGGGCCATTGCCATATTTTCATACTCACGGGTTACTAATAAAGTAATACCAAGCCTTCTGAGTAAATGAACAAATCCTGTATCAGGTATATTGGTTAATGAATCAGCAGTGATGCCGGAATCAGCAATTGATGACGAAATAACCTGTAGGGGATTACGGAAGGCTTCATTCTGTTTCTTCCATATACGTTCAGCGCTCCTCATATTATCTTCTTTAATTTAAATAAGCCCCAGTACATCTTAAATGCTGAACGTATGTTGGTTGTGCTTTTACCGCTGATTCGAGTAGTTGATATAACAGGTATTTCAATTATCATCATTTTGCTTTTAAAGCACCTAGCCATAATTTCTGCATCTATCAAGTCATCGTCTGAAACAATTTCGAATAGATCAAGCATTTTTCTGGGAATAATTTTTGGCGTACCATTTACATCCCAAACAGGGGTTTTGAAAAGAAACCTGTTCCCAAAATTATAAAGTATTGAACCAAACTTCCTGAAGAAACTTTCTCTTACAATACGGGTGGCTTTTATAATTGCTTTGTCATTTATTTTAGCGTATTTTAACATTAGGATCAAATCGTCAATATTGGTTCTTGCTGAATTAGTGTAGCAAATAAACTCACCTGTAGCAACCGATACGCCATATTTAACTGCCCTGCCCCATCCACCTTTTTCAAGATAATGAATTTTAATTCTGGGATCATGTTTTGAGAGATCTTCTAATATTTTTTGCGAATTATCTTTTTGCCCATTTATAACAAATATCAATTCCCATGGGTCACTTAGCAAACTAAGGGCATTTACATAGGTTTCATATAATAATGAAATCTGGTTTTCCTGTTTATATGCGGGAAGTATAATGGAGTATAAATTGTTACTCATATTTTATTTGTCCAATTCCAGTAAGCATTATCAAAACCAACTTCATGTTGCCATGCAATAACTTTTTTTAACCCTTCTTCCAATTCAATTCTGTATTTCCACTTGAGCTCTTTTGCAACCTTTTCCGCATTTGCGTACCAATCCGGCACATCCCAATTCCGGTTTTGCATATTGCCAAACAAGGGGTCTTCATTAATATTGCAAATGTTTTTTGTCTTAATAGCTAATTCGCGTATAGTAGTTTTATTACCTGTACCAATATTAAATGATTGGCCTTTGATGAGGTTACTTTCGGCATTAGCTGCAGCTGCAATAAAAGCAGCAACAACGTCTGTAATATATATAAAATCTCTTGAAATATCAGGTTGTACAAATGGTGGAAATTTGTTTTTACGGGCATGCGAAATCAGAACAGGTATAAGTCTGTCAGGTTCTTCCCATGGACCATATACGGAATAGAGGCGAAGATTGATCACCGGAAGTTTTTCAATAAGGCCGTAATATTTTAAAGCAGAAGAAATGGCGGTTTTTGAAACTGCATAATGACTATTGGGCATTAGTTCAGCTGTCTCACTCGGAGCTGCGCTATTTATTCCGTATTCAGAACTAGAGCCCGCATACACGTATGCGGAAAAGCCTTGTTTTTTCAATATTTCCAACATATCAATGCTGGAATTAAAATTAGTTTGGTATGTTTTTTTGTATTCTGTTTGCTTGGGGTAGGCTCCGTAGGCCGCAAGATTAAAAATTGTCTTAGGCTTAAGATTTTCAATAACTTCTTTTAACTGCGTAAAGTCATTTATATCGCATGATAATAAATTGGTCATTGGCACATGAGATGCGCTGAGTCTCCAATTATTTTGATGATCCTGAGATATACCATATACATCTTTTCTATGTTCAAGAATTGCAAGCAATAGGTTTATACCAATAAAGCCACCTGCGCCAAAAACTGCAATTGGCCCTGGCAAAGAATTTAATTGCTTTACCGAATCTTCAGAAATAGAATAAGGAGAATTCATACTTAGCTCAAGTAATTTTTTTCAATTTCCAGCTTAGCTTTTTCAAATTGCTCCCCATTCATTGGTAAATAGTGCCATGCCATCTCATTTTCCATAAAAGACACCCCCTTACCCTTGATTGTATTCGCAATAATAAGTTTAGGCCTGCCATTTTTTAGTCCTTTTAACTCATCTATAGTTTCAACTATTTTTGTTACATCATGGCCTTCAACCTCTCTCATATCATATCCCAAGTTCTTCCATAAATCTGGCGCTGCGGTATCTCCTAATATATTTTTTGTATTGCCAAAACCCTGTATTCCGTTACGGTCAATAATTGCAATCAAGTTATCCAGTTTGTGGGTTATTGCAAAATGAGAAGCTTCCCATGTTGTACCCTCATTAGTTTCTCCATCACTCATAACAACATATACATACCCATCTGTTTTTTTCATTTTGTTGGCTTTAGCAATACCACAACCTATAGGTAGTCCATGACCAAGTGAGCCGGTAGCAAAAGGTATGCCTGCATGTTTACCTGCTGCAGGATGTGCCGGTAATGATGTTCCGTTCTTATAATAAGTCATTAATTGCTCATCGGTAAGCTCACCCTTATAATTAAGGCAAACGTATAAAGCACCGGCAGCATGGCCTTTTGATAATATAAAGTCATCAGATTCAATCTTTCGTAAAATCAAAGAGGCAATTAGAATATCAATGCAACTTAGGGAGCAACCTATATGCCCCGCATTTGCCATTTTATATAAATCAAGCATTTTCAGTCTTAATTTACCTTGTAAGCTCTTTAATGTAATAGATTCATGCATTTACTAATACTTAAACGTGAGTAGGTCAACTAAATATGCTTTAGAGCTAATCATTAAGAAATACCGCTTGTAGTTATTCTGTATTCTGTAAATATAAGACTTTATGCTTAGAAAAATAGTATGAAGATTGATCTTCTAAACAAATAGCCCTGACGGTATATAAAAGAAAGAGGGATCATTTCCAATTTTTAAAATGAATAAAGTGTGAAGCGTAATTTCATTCGTGTATTTCAGGATGAGAATGGACCGAAAGCACTTGGAAACCCAGCATCACCATAGTCGTCGTTAGTAACTTGAGCCGTAGGAATGGAGCAGGATTAGTAAAGATCCTCTCATATATTTTGCTAATTTTGATATTCACTCGCCCACTGGTTTAGGCGATATTAGAAGTGCATAAAAAATGAAGACGCGTAATAAAAAAGAAATATATATTATAGTAGGTATTTCTATTGTATTCTATTTCGTTGTCAGCTTTCTCTTGCCAACTTTCCACTATTATGTAATTGAGGGCCACCAGGGTTTAGATACCAGTGGTTATATTGAAGCTGCGAAAGAGATGTATCAACAAGGTTTTAAAGCTAACATTGAAAGAGGGGAGGGGTACCCACTGCTTTTAGGAATACCCTGCGTTTTTAAAGCTGACTATAGCACTATTATTTATTGGGGTGTGTTTCTGAATTTCATTGCCTGGATATTCACTTCTATCCTCATATTCAAAACACTTAATTTGTTAACAGGTAATAAAAAGATTGCTTTACTTAGTGCATGTATATTTTGCATTCTGATAGGTAATATAGAATACGTGAACTTTGCCCTCTCTGAAACCATTTACACTTTCATTCTCACCCTCATAGCTTATTTTACCGCAAAATATATAGTAACTGAAAATATTACTTCACTTGGCTGGGCGTTTTTTATTTACTGTTATTCAATAATCACAAGGCCCATTCTGATGGTTTTGCTACCCGTGTTGCTTTTCCTGATTTTAGTACATGTAATAAAAAAAAGAAACAGCATTGGTTTTAAAAAAATGAGGACATTTTTAATGATCATTTTATCAGGCATTACTATTATACTGGGGCAGATGCTGCTGATGAAAAAAGACTATGGAACATTTACACTTTCAATCGACGGTCAGAAAACAGTATATGTCTACATAGGTTCATATGTACATTCCATGGAAACAGGGGACGACTTACATCTTGAAAAAAATAGAAGAGGAAAAGAATATTGGAATTATTTTAACAAAGGTGAATGGGATAGCATAAAATACATGGCCAGTAATGATATGTGGCACAATGTGAAATATAACAAAATAAAATTATTCAAAGCGCTATGCATTGATATTTACTTTAACTCAGCGCAAGGTGGTGATTTTGCAATATCACAAGACAATGATAAAGCATTGCAGGTATTTAGAAATATGTGTACTACAGTTTCGGGTTATATGAATCTTTTAATTTCTTTCATAGCTGGCGCCCTTATCGTTCTTGTTTTTCTATTGCGACGAAAACTTAAAAACAAGCTGCTTTTATATTGTATTTTACTTTGGATAATACCTGTCGCATTAATACTTATATCAGGCATAAGTTTTTGGCAGAATAACAGATTTCATATACCAATTCCACCATTGGTATTAATTAATATTGGGCTGCTTATTTCAGTGTTAACAGGAAAAGCAACACAGTCTGCAGATATTAACTCCCTCTCACAGAGTTGACTAAGAAGTTATAAGCCAGGAACCCTTACCGGGCGTAAAGTTTTTTAGATTCTTTGCAGTGAAATGTAAATGGCTCACAATTTAAGACTACCTTTGTACCGGGTAAGTATTCCTTGTCAACAGTGGCGACTACTCAGTTCGCCGGACCCTACGGAAATTCATAATTTTTTTATTCCATTAATATGCTACGACACAGGGCAGATATTAAATCGCTTATTTACATGGCAATAACCACAGGGTTGCTTATTGTTCAATGGAACCTTAAATCATTGAATCCAATACTTTATGTATGGTGCCTTTTTATGGCGGTTACAGTAGCTGTTATGGCTCATAACCATAACCATTTGCCAATGTGGAAGAACAAAACATTGAATATGCTCACCGATTGGTGGCTGACTTGTTTTTATGGGTTTCCTGTTTGGGCCTGGATACCTACACATAATAAGAACCATCATAAGCTAAATAATAAGCCTGGTGACTATACCATTACTTACCGTGTAAGTGAGAGGAATAAC
>JABCZY010000003.1:7463-45832 GCA_013289395.1 Bacteroidota bacterium | reverse complement strand
CTATATAAGTGGCGGAATAGGTTACAGTACAATATTGCCACGTGTGTATAGTTTCTTTGTCGATCAGCAGGCAGCAGCATATGGAATTTCAGAATCAGCTGTATGGAATGGTAATATTGATTATGGTATTGGAAATACAACTGACATTGGATTAGGGATAGCTTATCAAACAGCAACTGGTGCTCCGGCCGGAACAAACTACTTTCTACCTTCGCCTTATACGGAAAGATTAACAAGACTCAATATATCTGCAAGATTTTTAAAAGAAATAATAGAGAAAAAACATATTGAATTATATTTTGGCTTACGAGCCGGAATTTCGTTCTGGACTGATTTTGTAAGTCCGCCACCACCGGTTAATTCAACTGCACAGCCTACGCTTGGTAAATCACGCCCTATATATCCAAGCATTCAGGCTCCATTTGGTATAAGATATTTTGTAGGGCACTTAGGCCTTCAGGCAGAACTTGCTATTGGTACTCCTTATTTTGCAGAAGGTGGTATTACATTCAGTATTGGAAAACATGAGTAAGGCATGTTTCTGTGTATAAATCAATAAGAGAAGATTTTCGACACGCTCAGACTGACAAGCGTAGGTTTGCGTTAGGGATAGATATTCAATTAAGAATTAAAAATTGGGAATTACGAATCATATACAGAGATAGGCAAAAGGTGGGCGCGGGTTAGCTGCAAATGATGCGAGTATAGGAAACTCAGGCAAGCAGGGAGCAAATGCCGCCCCAAATTAATTAAGAATTACTAATTAAG
Source organism: Bacteroidota bacterium (assembly GCA_013289395.1). Taxonomy (GTDB): domain Bacteria; phylum Bacteroidota; class Bacteroidia; order JABEUT01; family JABEUT01; genus JABEUT01. The sequence continues at coordinate 45,064 of JABCZY010000003.1, read as the reverse complement.
AATTAGGAATTTAAACCAGGCAATTACTAAAACCCGCTACTAACTCACTCATGGTTGCCTTCGCGGAAGAGCAAGGAATAGGTAGTAGAAAAACCAATATCACGAATGGCCGCAAAAATAACCGCATCGAGTAATATCTTGGCGAATTTAGGCGGTGCAGCCTGATGACATGTACGGTTAATGTAAAATGAAATAGTAAAGGCATCAACAAAATTACGTGCCGTACGCAAGGCATGGTAAGCGTCGGTAGCGCCAACAAAAACTGTCGTGCTGCCAATAAATGCAGGCCCCTGGTTCTGGTTGCCGTTCTTGTATTTATTGGCCCAGCTTATAGCAGGGTTCCAGAAACGATCGTTTACATTTGGCAATGCACGCTTAAAACCATCTTCGTAATGCCAGTTTATGGTTTCAATAGTACCATCGAGCATGCCCGATACAAACATGGTTGCACCAGGTATTATGTAAGGCTTTGCGTCGAACTTTATTATTTTTTTAGTAGTAATATTATCCTGGGCAAAGCTGGCTGTTGCAATAAAAAGTGCAAGGCCAAGTAAAAACTTGCTGGTGTTGGCGTAATGTAGTTTCATAGGTGGGAGGTATTAATGTAAATAGCTATGCTGGTTTTTAATATGATTACATCATATTAAACGCAAATAAATTTTAAAAGTTTCATTTCGGGCACAGCCTACTATTTGTAAAGCCTTTAGCCAATTGCTACGGATCCTTAATTCACATTTAGTTTAATTTTGTTCATATTGAATTAACAATTCCTTAAACATGCAGAAGTACTTTGGTGACGTAGTTCAAACATAATTTTATTGGTATGAAATATTTTTCGGGTATATATTTATGCGTGGCAGTGTTATTATCATTATCGGCCTGCAACAGGTACGCAAACAAAATTAATTACACTTTTGTTGTTGCCGGCGACGACCGGCTTGCAGCAGAAGATACTGTTGGTAACCCCAGCACAACAAACAGGTATCACCTGAAACGTTTGTTTGCCGAAGTAGCGCAACTAAAACCATTACCCGAATATTTGTTCTTTAATGGCGACCTGGTTATGGGTTATACCGATAATGATACCGTGAGACTTGCGCGTGAACTTAGGGAGTGGATAAAAATATATAAGGAATCGCCTTTGGCTAATACATCGGTAAAGCTGGTAACCATTGCGGGTAACCACGAAATAGTTGAAAAACTGGGCAGTGGTAAAATTTCATTTGCAACCAACGAACGCACTTTTGTACGTGAAATGCACGATTACATACGTGGCGAGGACGGACCAAAAGCAACAGGTCTTTTTCCGGGTACCGATAGTTTAATGAGTGACCAAAGCCACCTTACTTATTCATTCGATTTTGGTGGCGATCATTTTGTGGTATTCAATACCGACCCCGTTGACCGTGAGAACAGGTTGCCGTGGCATTGGCTGGAAAATGATTTGAGATCGGCACATGAAGCCGGTGCAAGACACATTTTTCTGTTCGGGCATAAGCCGCCTTTCCCTTCTCATTTTGAATCTGAGTCTGGCCTGGAGCAAAATGTTGCAAACCGCGATAGCCTGTGGAAGGTAATTGAACGCTACAACTGCGATGCGTATTTCGGTTCGCATTACCACCTGTGGGACACCCTGCAGATACATAAAGGTAAAACATGGGAAATTGTTTGTGGCAATGCAGGTGCACCTATGGATAAGGACTGGCTGCCTTCATACTATGGATATACCATTGTTAATGCCTCCGATAAGGTTGAGGTTACAAGCATGGGGCACGATGTAGATAAAGATCATTACATGGACCCAACCCCTGACAAACAAACGGTGGTAAGGGCAAAGTTTACGTTGAAGTAGTAAACTAATCAAGAGATAGTTTTTATAAGCTCTGTGTAACTCAATATGTGGTTGCTCTGTGATCTCTGTGTTGAAGATAATCTTAACACAGAGTACGCTGAGTGAACAAAGTTTCACAGAGAAATCATAAACTAAACCGCCCCATATTATTATATTAATAAGTGGTACCAAACACCCAAAAAAATAACCCCTGCTTTTTCAAGCAAGGGTTATTGATTAGAAGAAAGGGTATCGCTTAGTGTGCGTTACCTGCGCCACTTAATTGGTAGCAGCCAATGTCCTCGCCAGGTTGGCTTATAACAGGAGCAAAGTTCGGGTTAGTTACATCTGCAGTAACCGGATTGATAATATTAGCAAATGGTTTGAAAGCTGCATAGCCGGCACCAATTGCAGGTGAACTTGCTTGCAGGTGGAAATTGTAATTGCTTCCTGTAACACCTACACCTGTTTCAAGTGAGCTGATATACGAAAGGTTACCACCGGCAGGAATAGGTTCAGGTAATGGGAAGTTTACAAACATTGGGTTGTTTGCTGTTGCTAACGATGGGTCGTTGTATGCAAGGTCGTCGCCGCCGTTAACTGAGCTCTTAGGATCGTAGAAACCAGCTGGCAATGCAAACTGAACTGCTGTAGGATATACATATGCTGTTGGCCTTGTCCATGTTCCTGCAACAACCGGGAAGAATTGGTTTACTTCCAATGCTGAATCTGCATAGATATAGTTGTTACCATAAATGGTATTGGTAGTATCAGGCATTGGTATAGAATTTTGTCCGTCGCCAATACGTATACCATTACGGCAGTTTACAATAAGGTTGTTGTAGCATAAACCTCTTCCACCTTGTTCGTAGTCAATATCCGAACCGCGGCTTGATGGTGATGCTTGTCTGTAACCACAATCTACATAAGTATTGTTGTACATGTTTATGTTACACTGTACATAGCTTCCTGAACCTTTGTCAGAACATTTGGTTGAGTTGGTAGCATTACCAATGCAAAGGTTATAACACATGTCGCCTTGTGCACCATGTTTTGCGTTTATACCATCACCGCCTAAGTAACCCATTTTTTCGAATGTGTTACGTGCAATATAAATGCGGCCTTGCTGAATACGCATACCATCATCTATAGTACCATATAACCAGCTATCGGTTATTATCATATCGCCCTTAGGGTTCTGGAATAATACTCCGAATGCAGTTGCACCTGAAGTACAGCCTACACAAGGTTCGGTAACAGAAAATGTTCCGCCAACGAACTCAATACGTGTCCATTGCAGATCCAATAGTGTGCAGCAGGTGTCGCACTCAATACCTGTCCACATGCCTTTGTAGGCAGGGTCGCTGGTAACAGGGTTTCCTATCTGGTCAATTTTGGTAGCACTGCAGCAGCTGAATTTATTTGGTGCCGCTTGTGTACCTAATGAAATAAGTACGCCACGTACAATTATTGACATGCCAGGGCTTACACATACTGTAACGCCTGATTGTAAAAGAACGGTGTCGCCGGGGTTAATAACAAAATCTCCGGTAATGTTGTAAGTGTTGCCACTGGTCATTGTGCCTTTGTATGATCCGGCTGCAAGGTTACCCGGGCTGATGGCCTGGCCTACCTGGTAAGCTGGGGTTGATACCACAGGCTTTTCGGTTGTGGTTGTTTTTTTGCAGGCTGGCATAAGGCCTATTACTAAGGCTGCCGCTGCAATTGATAGGAAACTTTTTTTCATTTTGTTGGGTTTGTTTTAATTGTTTATTTGTAATTGTTGTCTGGTCGAAAACTGCGGCAAAAATCGATTTAGCACATCATGCTATTATGTTGTCACGATTAACTGTTTATTAAGAATACGTGGCACATGTTATGTAAATGTTAGTTGAATGTTTTAAAATTTGTATCGTATACCCATCAGGTATGTTTGCCCGTAATATTCTTTTTGCACTACAATGCTGTTCAGGCTGCCATTGCTATCCTGGTTGGGTAGCCATGCTGCTGTGCCCGGCGTATTAGCATATGCATTTGGCGGAAACATACGTATGGTAAGCGGTGTGTTCAAAATATTATTTATTTTTCCGTACAGGCTCAGGTTTATTTTTTTGCTGAGTTTTTTCTCGAATGAAAAATCTAAACGGGTCATGGGCATTTGCCATTGGTCGAGCCCATACCATGCTGATGTAGTGTAAACCGATTTACCTGTGTATACTATAGCAATTTGTGCTTCAAGCCCCAGTTTAGGTTCTTTATAAATAAAGCTCAGGTTGGCAATATTATCAACCTGGCCCTGCATAGGCCTTGTTTCAACCGTGTCTTCACGCTTGTTCATACTTTCGCCTGGTACAGAACTTGTGCCCAATTTTAATTCATTAACGGTAATGGCCGAGTGGGTATAGGTGTAATTGGCCGATATGCCAAACACGTGCCAAAAATATTTGGTATATGCAAATTCAAAACCATAATTTATAACAGGAACCGAATCGCCGCCCACATTCTGGTATTGCTGGTAAGTGGCAGAAGGGCCGCTACCCGGTATAATTGAAAGTTCAATAGGGTTGTATATCTGTTTGTAAAATACACCCACCAGTAATTGCTCCGATGGTTTCGGAAAATATTCATAGCGTATATCGTAATTATTTGCAGTGGTATGCTGCAGGTATGGGTTACCTTCCTGCGTAAACTCGTCACTTGCTATTAATGTTGGCACCGCATCGGCAAAACCAGGGCGTGCTATTGATGCAAAATAACTTCCTCGTATGGCCATGTTACTATTAAACGAATATTTTATTTCAGCGCTGGGTAATATATCGGTATACTGGTTGCTGCCATATTTTCCGGCGAGATCAGCGGGCTCGGCATCCTGGTATGCGCTGGCCGTGTTCTCTTCACGTATTCCACCAAGTATTTGTATGTGTGTACCCAGGTTTAACTTTATCATTCCGTAAAAAGCATTTACGTCTTCCTGCACTGTGTATGAATTATTATCGCCAGGGAAGCCAAGCGGATCGACAAACACATAGTAATTAGGATTAGCTAAGATCACGTTAATATTGGTATAGCTTGGTTGAGTAGGTGTAGCGTTGAAATCGTATTCATTGTAATAGGCCGATCTTGATTTGTCTCTGTTCATAGCGCCTGCCTTAAATTCAACTTTCTGTCCGAAGATTGTTGCATCGTAGGTAAGGTTTATATAGCCTGCAATATCCTGGTCGGTACTTTGCTGCCATACTCTTGAAAGGCCTGAGAAAACAGGTGGAGGATTGCCACCTACACTGCCAAGTACCGAAATGTCATCCCAATCTGGCGTGTTGGCCCATGCCCTTGAATAGGCTGCTGTCCAGTCGAGCGACAGGTTATGTGCGAGGCTGTCTTTTCCTTTCAGGGTTGAACTTAAAATATGTTCGTATGTAACCTTCGATTGGTAGTGAGGATCCAGCTCGCTGTTGGGTAATGAATTGGTAGTATCCTGTTCAAGGCGTGAACGTATTTCAGTCATTTGCGAATACACGGTATAAAAACTTAGTTTGTGTTTCGGGCTGAAGACGTAATCCATTTTAATGTGGCCCGCAGCGCGTGTTTGCTGGTCAGAGTAATAACGGTTCGATATAAAATCCCAATCGGGTGTATTGTATGTCGGGCTGTATTCAGGCTGCGATTGCAGTTTTATCCATAAGCCTTCGGTAGCACTGTAAATGTTCTGGTAATTGGCCGATACCAGTACGCCAAACCTTCCGCCCAAAAATCTGTCGCCAATAGTAAAACCTGAAATAAGGTTAGGCGGTGCAGCTACATCTTTATAATTTATATTGGCTGTAGGAAAATCATTAACGGTGGCTTTGTAGTTCGGTCCGTAAATCTGCGCTGGTGAGTTCGGATTTATAACATTGGGGTTAAACTGCTCATAGCCTTTGTTGAATAATGTCTGGTCAAATCCTGTTGCTACGTTTGCCGTAAGTGTAAAAGCATCGGGTGCATCTTTCAGCACCAGGTTCATTGCGCCACCTATTGCATCAGGCTCCCTATCGGGTGTAAGTGTTTTAATTACTTCCAGGCGTTCCACCATTTCCGAAGGAAAAATATCCATGGGTACATACCTGTTCTCCATATCGGGGCTAGGTATTTTAACATCGTCAATGCTGGTGTAGTTGTATTGCTTATCCATACCACGTATGGTAGCATATTGCCCGCCACCTGTAAGTGACCTTTCAGCTACTACGCCCGACACACGTTGCAGCACATCGCCAATAGTAATATCGGGTAGCAATTGTATCGTTTTAGATGACATTACATTAATAACATTATCCGAGTTTTTTTCTTCACTGCGTGCAAAGTTGCCCGACCCTTTATCGGCGCTGGCAGTAACCTGCACCTGGCCCAGGTTAATTACATTGGCTTCCATTAAAAAATCCTGAGTTATTGTTTCATTCGAATCAGCTATCACCACGGTTTTTTCCATGGTAGCATAGCCGAAGAAAGTTGTAACAATGGTGTATGTGCCCTTGCCAATATTTTTAATGGAGTAGGAGCCATCGAGGCCCGCGGCGCCATTCATGGCGGTATTATCTTTATTGTAAACTACCGCGCCAAGCAGCGCTTCGTTGGTTTTAGAGTCGAGCACATGGCCCTTAATGGTGGCGGCTTGTGCTGTTGACAATGTACAAACTAAAAACAGTACAATTAAATTTAAATGGTAGCCCCTCATAACCTTACTTAAAATTTCCGCAAGGGTACACGCACAATTTTACCTTAACATGAAACGAATATTAATTAATTGTGACCAGTTTTTTTGAAAAAGCTGAGTGGGTTTTGCAATAAGGCTTACATGAAAATTGCTTGTGTTGAAAAGAAAATAGAAGAACTTAAAAAATTACAATTCAAGTTTATACCCGAGGCCCCTAAGGGTAATAATTCTTTTGTTGCCTATTTTTTTTCGCAGCTTTTGAATATGTACATCAACCGTGCGATCGTCAACAACGGCATCTTCTCCCCAAATTTTAGTAAGTATATATTCCCGGCTGAAAATGCTGCCCGGCTTTGATGCCAATAGCGTTATGAGTTCAAACTCTCTTTTAGGTAACGTATATTCTTTATGGCCAACCGTTACACTATAGCTTTCAGGATTAATAACAAGCGAATCATCTTTCACTGTTTCTTTTTGACTCGCTAAATGTTCTTCGTGGTGTACACCCCTGCGCAATAAAGCGTGTATGCGGCTAATGAGTATACTCGGCTTAATGGGTTTAAAAATATAATCGTCGGCACCGGCATCAAGGCCTGCCACCTGCGAATATTCTTCGGTGCGTGCGGTTAAAAAAACAATAAGTGTATTTTTTGTGGCGGGTAATGCACGCAGTTCCTTGCATACTTCAACGCCATCCATTTCGGGCATTGAAACGTCGAGTACAATAAGGTTGGGATGGTTCTTTTGTGCTGAGTGAAGGGCTTCCATTCCGTCAGATGCTGTAAGAATCTCATACCCTTCTTTTTTCAGGTTGTATGATAAAAAATCGAGCGCATCGTGCTCATCATCTACCAGCAGTATTCGTATCTTCTCCTTCATTCGTCAGGGTTAATTCAGGTAAATAGCGTATGGAAATTTTACGGGAGGTTACCACAACCTTACAGGGCTGCGCATAAATTTAATTTTGTGTTTTAGTTTTTTTTGTATTTGTTGCGAATGCAATCATTAAAGAAAGTAGTGTACGATTCAGCTGCAATAAACCGTAAGTATACATCTGAAGGCACATCGTTGTAGGAATATGTGTCACCGGTTAAAAATTCAACTTCAAGTAATTTGCGCTCGGTATTATACCCGATAGAACGTAAGGTTGAAGAGTTAACGCTGGTTCTTTTAAATATGCCCGGATTCTTTTCCTCTGTTTCTGGGTTCATGTTTGTGTTTTTTTTCTTGTTTTGTTTTATATCGAATAATGCTGTTGTTGAAAAAAAGAAGCACCCACTTTGTGCTTCTTCTGACCAGAAACAATCACACAGGGGGCAAGTGGGTGTGTTTGTAGTAACATGTTTGACGGTTGTGTTTTAGTAATATGTTCCGAATCTACTGTAAATAAAAGAGTTTAGGGTGCAACGGAGTGTTAAGGAAATGTTAACTGGAAAACATACCTGCTGTATTGTTATGCCTTAGCGTGTTTTAGCGCATTGTTTTCCGCTGATAATAAGAGGTTTACGTATTGCCTCTGATCAGCTTTATATACCGGCTGAACAGTATAAGCTCTCAAATCTAAATCTGTTCAGTATTTATATTTATTTCAAAAGAACGTTGGCAGGCCGAATATCGTTTCTGTTATTCTTTAACAAGTATGTGTGTAATAGTTGTTGAGGCAGTGCCACCAATGCTTTGTACAAGCCCCACGTTCACATCTTTTTTTATTTGGTTTTCCATTGCCCTGTCGGTCAGTTGCAGGTAAGCCTCTACAGTTTGATATACACCCGAAGCGCCAATAGCGTGTCCGCGTGCTTTCAAGCCGCCAAATGTTGAAATAGGAATCTGCCCATCTCTCAGAATTTTACCATCGGCTGCCAGCTTCCATCCCTGGCCCGGTTCTGCAAAGCCCATAGCTTCTAACGATAAGGTTGATATAATAGAGTAGGCATCGTGTAATTCAAAAAAGTCGACATCTTTTGCTGTAATGCCTGCCATCTGGTAAGCCTTTTGGCCAGAACGTCTCAAGCCTTCAGCCATAAGCGGAGAAGTACGGTCGCCAATACCCACAAAATCGGTTGATACTGCCGAGGCCGTAATTTTTACCTCCGGGCCGGTTGTGGTTTTAAATTTTTTTGAAGGATATTTTGATAATACTATAGCCGCAGCTCCGTCGCATACCGGTGAGGCATCATATATACGAACCGGGTCGGCAATAAATTTCGATTCAAGGTATTGTTCCAGTGTTATTTCTTTACGGAACAATGCATTGGGGTTTACAAATGCATTACGGTGTGCGTTTACACCAAACATGCCGAATGAATCGGGCGATATTTTATATGTATCAATATACATACGCATCAGTTTTGCATTAAGTGTAACAAAGGTTTCACCCTTTCCACCTTCTGTTTCCCAGTCCGATGCGGTTGCAATAGCCTTTGTAATAAAATCCTTATTTTCATGCGACATTTTTTCGAGGCCGCAAACAATTACGGTATCGCAAAAGCCACTCATTATAGCCATAATACCTGCACGCACTGCGGCGCCACCCGAACCACAAGCGGCTTCAAGTGTTACCGATTCAGTACCAAACAGGCCTGCTTCATTGGCAACCAATGGCCCCAATTGTTGTTGGTTGCTCATTATGCCCGATAACATATTACCCAGGTAAATGGCATCGGCACGTTCAATGCCTGCATCATCCATAGCCAGTTTTATGGCTTTGGCTCCCATCTGGCGGATGCTCAGTGGCGATTCTTTTTCAACTTTCAGTTGACCTATGCCGGTAATATAGATTCCGGGCTTGGCTTGTGCGTTCATTTGCTAGGGTTATTATGTTTAATTCCTTCGCAAAGTTCTTTCATCGGCTTCATTCCATTGTTATGGCATATTTACCAAATGGTTGTATTGCTATTAAGGAATGGATAGAGATGAATTGCATTTGGGTGCAAATAAGCTACCTTTACCTTACCATTTTACAACAGATGCGACAGAAGCAAAGATCATGCTGGTTACTACTTTTTATGGTTATTGCCAGCTTGCATGGCTATGCCCAAAAGACAAATATTGCTTTGCCTAAGGCATTTTATAAGAAACTGAAAGGCACCATCGGCAAAAGCAATGTAACTATGGATATTAATAAGAAAGATTCTGTACTAGCAGGAAGCTATTATTATAACAGCATTGGTACAAGCTTAAGTTTAAATGGGAAAATAGACCATAAAGGCAACTTTTCATTGGATGAGACAAATGAGAATGGTAAACAGACAGGCGTTTTTAAGGGCAATTTTACAGATACCTCTACAATAAGCGGGACATGGGCTGTAGGAGATGATAAAACGAAAAACAACAAATCATTCACTTTTAATTTAAAGCAGGTTACTGAAGGCTTTGCTACCATTATTGAAAAGAATGGATCAGAACAATTCTGCATATCAGAGAAACTAAAAGATACCATCGCACCCTATAGTTCAGATACCTGCTCAAAGACTAACGTATCAGCTTTTCAGGTAGTTATTTCTGATAAAAACGTACAGAATAAAATCAATGGTTTTATTAAGGATGTACTGATAAGTAACCAGGGAGATGATTCCCCGCATTTGTCTGATACTGTATCTTTCAATAATTGTATAAACTCTATACTGACTTCTTTAGATGACACGGCTTCTATAGGTTCATCACTAAATGTGGGGTATGGTATTGCAACAAATGACAATGGTATTCTTGGGTTCTATATTTCGCAATGGTCGTATGGTGCGGGTGCGGCCCATGGTGCAGGCATGAGTAGCTATTATAACATAGATCTTAAAACAGGAAGGCAAATTACATTAAACGAACTGCTGCTACCTGGTTATGAAGACACATTAAATAGAATAGCGGAGAAATTGTTCGTTGCGCAGAATGGTAATGCAGGCTGGAATTTCGATTCAGGCAGTTTTAAACTGAATGGCAACTTTGTCATTACTACCGCAGGGCTATTATATCAATTCAATGTGTATGAAATAGGCTCTTACGCTGCCGGTGCACCGGAAGTTCTTATTCCTTATAGAAGTATAGATACCTTAATAAACCCTGATGGTTTGCTCTCTGTCTTTTGGAAAAAACGCAAATAAGTTATTGGCTATTTCTATTATTCGCAAGTATAAGAATATTACAAGCTATGCGGCAAAAAATGTTGCCTAAACTTAAAGTTGCACTACCAGCTTGCCCGCCTTTACCAGTTTGCCATTTGCAGTAATTACCCTGTACAGGTATATGCCATTAGGCTCTCCGCTCAGGTCAATAAATAATTCACTGTTGGCTTCCAGCTTGTGGCTGTTGGTTGCTGAATATATTTTTTTGCCAAGCATATTATATACTTCAATGGTGCTATTTGCCATTAACGAATAGCTGGCGGCAATTTGAAACGTAAAGAGCCCATTGCCCGGATTTGGATAGACTGTAATACCTAACTCATCGTTAATAGTGGGTACACCTGTAATAATTGTCGGGTAAATGGAAATAAAATTGCCGATAGCCTCTGGTTGAGTGCTTACATTAATTGTACCCGTAACCGCGTTTGTTGATGTGTTTATAATACTTACTGTATTAGAAGCATCATTGGCAACATATACCTTGGTTCCGTCGGGGCTTACCGATATACCATTCGGGTTTTTACCTACTGTAACCGTATTGGTAGCCATATTGGTGGCGGTATTTATTACACTTATTGTACCGTCATTCAAATTAGTAACATATGCCTTGGTTCCATCGGGGCTTATTGATATACCACGAGGGTGGTGCCCCACATAAATTATGCCTGTAACTGCATCAGTTGATGTGTTTATTACACTTACGGTGCTATCGCTCGAATTGGTAACATATACGGTTGTTCCGTCAGGGGTTTCGGCCAAACCAAAAGGAAAAGAGCCTACCACAATTGAATCTATAACCATATTGGTAGCGGTATTTATTACGCTTACTTTATTTGCGTGCGCATTGGCTGTATATACCCTCGATCCGTCAGGGCTTATGCATACACCAAGCGGAAAAGCCCCTACATTAACTGAAGCTGTAACCTTACTGGTGGCCGTATTTATTACATATACTTTGTTATCTTTCTGGCTGGCTGCATACACCGTGCTGCCATCGGGGCTAACCACTATACCGCCGGGGAAGGTACCTGCAGAAATGGTATCGATAACTTTATTGGTAGCGGTATTTATTACTGTTACCGAATTATTTACCTGGGTTGTAACGTATACTCTGCTACCATCGGCACTTACTGTAACTCCGTAAGGGTGACTTGTACCCAGAAAAATGGTATCGAGAACTGTGCCGGTGGCAACATTAATAACGGTTACCGTATTGGCCGTTTCGCTGCTAACATAGGCCGTTTGGGCAGTACTACGCTCTATTCCAAAACAAAATAGTGCTATTGTTAAAATCAGTGCTTTCTTCATGTATGCTAGGTTATATACTATAAAGATGCAAACCAGCAACGCATAGTTGCATGGGGTGAAAATTACCCTAAAGAACTCATAATTCATTTGGGCGTTCCCCTGCGGGCCGGGCTATCCGCTTCAACTCCGCGCTGCGCTTGCAGGGTTTCTGCTACAACGCGAAGCCTCACGAGTTCAAAAGCTAATAGATGCTCCACGAGTAATCCCTAACGCAGTGCTGCCTGCTATTTTACCTGTTAGTTTTTGAAATAGGCAAATGATGGGCGCGGGTTAGCCGCAAATGATGCGAGTTTAGGAAACACAGGCAAGCAGGGAGCGAATGCAGCCCCAAATTCAAACACAAGATGGCGAGATGAAAATGTTTAAGTGCAAATATTACACCTGAAACCCCATTACCAGTACATCATCGGTTTGTTCGCGCTGTAGCTTCCAGTTCATAAAGGTTTTCTCGAGCAAGGTTTTCTGTTGTGCAAAAGGTTTGTTGCTAATGTCGAGCAGTAGTTCCTTCATTTTACCTGATGAGAATTTTTTATCGATAAGGTAGCCAAATTGAGAAGCATAGCCATCGCTGCACATATATATATTATCTCCTTTTTCGAGGTGCAGGGTATAATTGCTGAAAATAGCCTCACTGCCTGTGTCGCCAATAGGGCGCCTGGTGCCACGCATTTCATGCATTTCGCCATCGCGCACATAATAAACAGGGCGGTATGCGCCGGCAAATTTCATTATATGGGTATCGTTATCAATGCAGCACAGTGCAATATCCATACCATCGTGGTATTCTTTCGCAAAATGTTCCTCTACAATTTCAGAAGTATAGCTGAATGCTTTATTCACTTTATGATCGAGCCGGTGCAATATAAATGCAGGGTCGGTATTGTGTTCTTCAATAACTATCTGGTTAAGCAGGTTTATGCCCAGTATCGACATTAATGCGCCCGGTATACCATGCCCTGTGCAGTCGGCCACAGCAATAATAGTTTTGTTGCCTATGCGGGTAAACCAATAAAAATCGCCGCTTACAATGTTGCGGGCGCGGGTATAAATAAACGATTCAGGAAATATTCGGTGCAGGTGTTTTTCTTTCAGCAGCATACCATCTTGTATACGTTTTGCATATACAATGCTGTCGTCAAGGTCTTTTCGTGAATAGGCATCTTGTGTGTTTTCGAGTAGTGATGAAACTTCGTGTGCGTCTGTGTCTGTAAACATATATATAGGTTTTTGTTTATGCCACAAAAGTGAGGACTTACTATGACGTAGATGTTAAAAATATAACATCTATTCCTTTATTAACGGGGTAATTGACTTTCAGCACAATACCTGTTTAAATACAGTATATAACCACGGTAATAATAAATAAATAGTATTAAGGTAATAGTGAATTTACATTCATAAGCTAACCTTGTTACATAAAATTCAATGCCAATGTCAAGTCAGTCTTTTTTTGCTAAGGGTTACAATATTAAAGCAATATTAAAACATGTTTTTACAGCACTTTCAAGTGTGCTTATAATATATAATATAGTATCATGCAATTTAACAGGCAAACCCGAAACGAATATAGCAATGAATCATACACCGTTATCGGGTGCAGGTTCAACCTTTGCAAACCCTATTTACACAAAAATGATTGATGAGTACCGCGGACAAACGGGTGTGGAAACGGTGTACCAGCCAATAGGGTCAAGCGCGGGAATAAAAAAACTAATGACCAAGTCGGTTGATTTTGCCGGATCGGATGCATACCTTAGTAATGATGATATGGCCATGTTCACTTCGCCGGTAGTGGAATTTCCTACCTGCATAGGTGCCGTAGTATTAAGTTATAATTTGCCCGGTATTGCAAATCTTAAACTTACAGGCAATATTATTTCTGATATTTTTTTAGGTAAAATAACGAAGTGGAACGATGCAAAAATTAAAGCAGAGAACAAGGACGCTAATTTGCCTGACCAGGCCATTACTGTTGTACACAGGTGGGATGGTAGCGGAACCACATACGTATTTACCGATTATCTTTCAAAAGTTAGTGATGAATGGCGAACAAAAGTAGGAACGGCGAAAGAACCTAACTGGCCTGTTGGTGTTGCAGGTAAGGGGAGTGAGGGTGTGGCAGAAAATATACGGCTGACTGCAGGCGCCATAGGCTATGTTGAGCTTACCTACGCATTGCAAAAGTTTATGGACTTTGCTCTTATTAAAAACTCGACAGGTAAATATATAAAGGCATCGCTTGAATCGGTAAGCCTTGCTGCCGATTGCGATATACCTGCCGATACACGCGTAAGTATAACAAACTCGCCTGTTGAAGGCGCTTACCCTATAAGCAGTTTTACATGGATAATGGTTTATAAAGAACAATCGTATAACAACCGTAGTACAGTTCAGGCACAAGACCTGGTGTATGAACTGAACTGGATGATACACAATAACGGACAGAAGTACACGGGCTTTTTAAACTATGCCCCATTGCCGCCTAAGGCTGTGGCTGCGGCCGAAAAGGTTATTAAATCGGTTACCTATGGTGGCCGTGTGGTGTTGCAGGACGAGCAGGTTAACTAATGCAATCCGCTCAACAGTTCATACCATTTAATCAGCCAAAAAGACCAAGTACAGAAAGCATTTGAAAATGTGCTTTTTTTTGCTACATTTGGTGGAATAAATCCACAATTCTAAAATTACATGAAAAAAATTACACTTATTCTATTCGTATGTTTTTGCGCGTTTACAATTACCCATGCGCAAATAATTACAAACGCGGCCGGAAATGGTTTTAATGCAGGTACCGGCAATGGCGGGTACACGGGCGATGGTGGGCAGGCTACAGCCGCTGAACTGTATTACCCAGTTAGTGTGGCAATGGATGCGTCGGGTAATATGTATATATCCGATGGCGGGAATAATGTTATTCGTAAGGTTACTAAAGCAGGTGTTATAAGCACATTCGCGGGTGGCGGCGGTGCTCTTGGCGATGGAGGCCTGGCTACAGCCGCCTCACTTAATAGCCCATGGGGTATTGCAGTAGATGATAGCGGCAATGTATATATAGCAGACAATGCTGACAATAGAATACGTAAGGTAAGTGCTAAAACAAATAAAATAAGCACCATAGCCGGAAACGGAACATCTGGCAATACCGGAAATGGTGGCGCAGCAACAGCCGCTGAAATAAGCTCTCCTTTCGGAGTAGCGGTAGACGCTTCAGGTAATGTTTATTTTTCCGATGGCAATAATCGTTTAAGGAAAGTAAGCACAACAGGTACAATTACAGCATTCGCCGGTAACGGAACAAGTGGTTTTTTAGGTGATGCAGGGCAAGCCACTTCTGCAGAGCTTAATACCCCGACGGGTATGGCTGTTGACGGGTCCGGAAATGTATATGTTGCCGACCAGAATAACAACCGTATTCGTAAAATAAGTACTGCAGGTATAATATCTACTGTGGCGGGAAATGGGGGAACAGGTTATGGAGGCGACAACGGACCGGCGACATCGGCTAACCTGTATAATCCTGTTGGCGTAAAACTTGATGCAGCAGGTAATATATATATTGCCGATACATATAATCAGCGTATTAGAATGGTTGATAACAGTGGTAATATAAATACCATTGCCGGCAATGGTACAGCGGGTTATACAGGCAATGGCGCTAATGCCGTTGCTGCTGAAATTAATATGCCGAACGATATTGTAGTTGATTATGCCGGTAATGTATTTTTTGCCGATTACCTGAATAACGTTATTCGTAAAGTTACCCAGTCTCCTTTAGCAACGCAGCCTACTTCGGTGGCAATATGCTCACCGGGCAGTACTTCATTTACGGCCCAGCCTTTAGAAACAGGTTTTACATATCAGTGGATGGTTAACACAGGCAGCGGCTTCAGTAATGTTACTAACGGTGGGGTGTATTCCAACGCCACCACCACTACCATGAAGGTTAGCGGAGCAACCACCGCCATGAACGGTTATAAATATGTTTGTGTATTAAACAATGCCGGTTGCAGTTGCAGCATAAATTCCGATACGGTAACCTTAAATGTATATACATGTAGCCCTGCCTATAATAACATATTTGCATTTGCGGGTAACGGAACAAGTGGTTATAAAGGGAATGGAGGCGGAGCTAATTCGGCAGAAATATCGTACCCTTCAGGTATAGCATTTAATGCAAATGGCAATACGTATATAGCCGATAACGGTAATAGTGTAGTTCGTATGGTTAATACGGCAGGTATTATAAGTACCGTTGCAGGAAAAGACAGCAACGGATATTCGGGTGTTGGCGGACAGGCAACTGCTGCAAAACTTGCCAACCCTACATGCGTTGCCATTGATGATACAGGCAATGTATATGTAACCGATCAGACCAATAATGTGGTGCAAAAAATAATTACGAAAACAGGTGTGATTATAACTATAGCGGGTAAAGACACTGCCGCTAACTATACTGGCAACGGTGGGCCTGCTACAAAGGCTGATTTAAATATACCAAGCGGTATTGTGCTCGACGCCTCAGGTAATATTTACTTTTCCGATAATGGTAATAACGTTATCCGGAAAATAGACAAGTCTGGTATTATAACAACCGTAGCCGGTAACGGATATGTGAGTGGCATAGGAGAAGGCGGCTATTCGGGTGATGGTGGACAGGCTACCGCAGCTGAACTTAACCTTCCATGGGGTATTTCGTTCGATAATGCAGGCAATCTTTACATAGCCGATCAGATCAATAACCGTATACGCAAGGTAAATACATCAGGTATTATTACTACCGTTGTCGGAAATGGAACCCAGGGATTTTCTGGCGATAATGGTCCTGCTACCGCTGCAGAAATGAACTACCCTTTGGCTGTGAAATTCGATGCCCTTGGAAATATGTACATAATTGATTCAGGTAATGGCCGACTGAGAAAAGTTAATTCAGCTGGTATAATAACCACTGTGGCCGGTAATGGAGGAACAGGTAACACAAGTAATGGCCTGCCTGCTACAGCGGCTTCGCTCAACTTTCCTATAGATGTGGCTGTTGATGATTCAGGTTCAATATATATAGTAGATGATTATAGTAATATTGTTCGCGAAATAAGGCAGGCACCGTTGCCAATTAAGCCAACTTCAGCTACGCTATGTGCAGGGGGCAATACGTATTTTACAGTGGCTGCTGCAAGTGGCGATACCTATCAATGGAAAGTAAATAAAGGCGCAGGCTATGTAAATGTTGCCAATGGTAGCGGTTACAATGGCGCCACAACCGATACCTTGAAGATTGCTACTTCAGCAGGTATGAATGGATATAAATATAAATGTGTGCTTAGCTCGTTCGCATGTGGTTGCTCACTAACATCAGATAGTGCATTGCTTACTATCAGCTCAGGACCGGTTCTTACTATAAGCCCGCCTTCTCCGGCAATATGCCCAGGAAGCAGTACAAAATTAACAGCATCGGGTGCAACTACTTACATATGGATGAAGTCGAAAGGATTGACAGATACTATTTATGACACAACAACTGCTCACCCGAATGTAACCACCACATATACCGTAACAGGTACAACATCGGGTTGCAGTAGTAAAGATAGTATAGTCATTACGGTTGCTCCTTCACCTACTGTAACGGTAACCGGCGATTCAAGTATTTGTGTAGGTAATTCAACAGTACTGACTGCATCGGGAGCGACAACGTATAACTGGGCACCATCAGGAAGCACGGGTTCTACAATATCATTCTCACCTGCAAGTACAGTAACTTATACAATTACAGGAGTTAACAGTTTTGGATGTCAGAGCACGGTTACCAAAGTAGTTACCGTATCGCCATCGAATGGTTTCGACCTTGCGGGAAATTTACAGGTATGTATTGATACACCAGGTTTTTCAAGTGCATCGATACAGGCATGTATATTCAACAACAGGTGTCTGCAAATGAAGGGCACATTGAAATTGGTATTAGATACCGCCTTCCATATTACCAAAACAATATCAGATAGTATAGCACATGTAAGTGGCGACACCTTAATATGGAATTACGATAGTCTTTCATATATGGGTAAAACACATTGCGTTGCCTTAACAGGAACCGTAAGTGCAGTACCGGCTGGCGATAGTGTGTTTGTTTCCATGTTCATTACACCAAGTACAGGCGATTCAGTTCCATCGAACAATAGCGTTACCTATTGGGTAAAACCTTTCCCATTTAATTGTGTGGGTATTCCATTCGACCCGAATGAAAAGAGTGTATTGCCTGAAGGGAATATATCAGCAACTCAACAGTTGAGTTATACTATACATTTCCAGAACACGGGAACAGCACCTGCTAAAAATATAGTGGTGATTGATACACTCAGCCAATATGTTGACCCTACAACATTGAAAGTAACATCGAGCAGTAGTGAAGTGGTTACAACAATTGTTTCGGGTAATATTGTAAAGTTCACATTCAATAACATAAACCTGCCCGATACTGCAACCAGCAAAACAAGCAGCATAGGTGTGGTAAAATACACCATAAGTCCAAAGAACACAGCTGTAGCCGGAGATGTGATAAAGAACAGTGCGGGAATATATTTTGACGCTAACCCTGTGGTAAAAACAAATACTACTGTTAGCCCGATAGTAGGTGGCCCGTTAAGTGTGCAAAATGTAAGCTCATCATTTAATATAGCTTGTTTCCCAAATCCGTTTACAAGTGCAACCAGTGTAGTATTCAATACCGATGGTAAACACTATATAGAAGTTGATGACATGACAGGCCGTGTAATAGAAAACATAGAGTGCACAGGCAAGCAATATGAATTGCAACGTAACAACCTTGCAGCAGGTGTATACTTTATAAAAGCATATAGTGATGACAGGAGTAATGTGGCAATAACCAAAATAGTATTACAGTAATTTAAAACATACCAGAATGAAAAAAATTACACTCGCCTTTTTATGTGCGGCAATCAGTTTAACTACTGCCAATGCGCAGTGGTCGGTTGTTAATACGGGTACTACCCAGGAAGTGTATTCGGCCGATTACTATTCAGCGAATACAATATGGTTGGGTTCATACAATCAGATTATTACAACTGCCAATGGGGGCGGAACATGGAAACTTGTCGGCAACCCGTTTTTGGCCGGCGGTATACAGGTGAACCCTGCAATAATTAAAGGTATAGCGGTACAAAATGCTACAAGCGGTATATGTACTGGTGAGTTCTATGGTATTGATTATTATTATGCTATGACCACAACGAATGGAGGAGTAGGCTGGACTGAAGCGTACCAATTAGCTGCCAGTGCACCAATTTATTTCAGTGCTGTTGATGTTAACGGAGCCAATGCAGTGCTTGTAGGAACGAAAGGTTATATGATAGCCAGCAGTAATTCAGGCGCAACATGGACAGTAGTTTCGGGTGCAGGTACAACGAATATGATTGACGTGCGTTTCATCAGCCATGATACGGTAATAGCTATAGGTAACGGCCGCATAATAAGATCATACGATGGTGGTATGACATGGCCTTATGATTCAACACCAACAACAACGTTTTATACAGTACGTTGCCTGAACAACTCAGTCTATATATCAGGTACAACCGGCTTGCTTAAATCAACCAATTACGGTAACAGCTATGCAACACTAACTCCTCCGTTTGGTATGTCGGGGCCCATTGCAGTTGCATCCAACAGTATTGTGCTGGCAGCAGGTGGCACAAACGGTTTATATATTTCAAGAACTGGCGGACAGTATTGGGAGCAATGTAATTTGCTGAAGAGCGCAACTATAGATATGATAAGTTGCCTCGATTCGAACCATGCCATAGCTGTTGGTAAAAGCGGTTATGCCATCATAACAACTAACCTGACCAATTGCCCTACAACACCTATAGCTAAATTCAATGTACAAGGCGGTGTTAAATCTTCCTATTGCCTGGGCGATTCTGTTACGCTTTTAAATACTACCGCACCACTGGCAAATTATACATACCAGTGGCAGTTGAACAGGGCAACCTTCAGCACCCAGTATAACAGCGGAGTGCGTTTAACTATTGAAGGAAGTGATACCGTTTCACTTATTGTTGCAAATGGTACAGGAGTAGATACAATTAAACAAGTATTTACTGTGGTGGGCCATCATATAAACCCTATAGTGTTTACTACAACCAGTGATTCTATCTGTTCCGGTAACCTGACGGGCTTTTCAATTTCAAATACGCAAAGCGGTGTTACCTATCAATTACGTAATGGATATACCAATAATGGCGCAGCACAAAGCGGTAATGGAGGAACACTCACCTTTACATACAGCAACGGCATTACCAGTAATACTACATTGAATGTTAAAGCAGTACGAACAACCAGCTGTTTTACCGATTCTCTGATAGGGTATTATAATGTGGTAGTGCGCAGTTCAGCAAAAACACCTAAGGTAATATGTACACCAGGAAATAATTACTGTGCTAGTTTAGGAATTACCAATGTAACATTTGGCGCTATAAATAATAATACCACCCTTGGCATAAATAACTATTTCGATTATTCATGCTGCCAGAATGCAACTGTTATGATGGGTCATACCTATCCTATGTCGGTTACTGTATATTGTCCGCCAAACCAATCAGGTTCAGCTAATGTGGAAGTATATATCGATTTTAATAATGATGGTACTTTCAGTGTTCCTTCAGAAAGGGTTTACTATAATACTGGGGCTGATCCTGTCAATCCTCAGACTTTAACGTTCAATGTTACTGTTCCATCAAATGCTTCGTTGAACAGCATTGTGCGTATGCGTGTATTTACCGATAAGTTAAATTCAGGTCCATGTGCAGGTAATGGGGGTTATGGCTGCGGACAAACAGCTGACTATGCTGTTACCATTATACCTGATTCAGTTTTGCCTAAACCTAAATTCTCATTCACTACAAGTACAGTTTGTACAGCCACAACCACATTTACCGATAGCACATATAATGCAACATCGTGGTTATGGAGATTTGGCGATGGTACCACATCTACATTGCAAGCACCTCCTCCACACGTATACACGGTTTCAGGAAACTACAACGTAACGTTGGTGACAACAAACTATAAGGGTACCGATTCTATATCACACATTGTGCCTATCAACATTCCGCAGGTGCCCATTGCCGATAGTTGTAAGCCCACACAATACGCCTACGCGTGCACACCCGGAAAAATATCAATGGTTAATTTGAATGGTGTACAAACAAACCCGGGCGGTGGTTTTACCAACGACTTTACATGTACGCCTCAAATTCACCTTACAATTGATTCTTCATACACACTCATTTATGCTGCTGGCGGAAATACAGTTGCATGGATAGATTATAACAATGATGGTAAATTCCCTATCAGTGGTTCAGAGCGGTTGGTAAGTGGAAATATTAGCGGAAGCCCTACTATAATGGTACCATTTAAAGTGCCTCACACTGCTGTAACAAGCACTCCGTTGCGGATGCGAATTGTTGCCTCAGGCCTTAGTTACATAAATACTGCTTGCGATGCACTGTGCGGTAACTATGCAGAATATACGGTGTTCATTGATCCGTACCCTGTTATTGCCCTGGCATATACTGCAAGTGTTACCAATACCTGCGCAGGCGATTCAGTGAAGTTTACCAATACTACCAAGAACGGAACAACATGGGCATGGGACTTTGGCGACGGAGGCACATCAACTGTAAAAAGCCCCACACATACCTATGCTTCACCGGGAGTCTACACAGTGAAATTAAAAACATGTAACAGTTTTTATTGCGACAGCCTTACCAAAACAAATTATGTAACTGTTGTGGTAACACCTTCTGTTACCATAAAGGGTAATGTTACAAAATGCCAGGGCATTTCTGATACTCTTGTGGCAAGCGGTGGTACAAGTTACACATGGAACACGGGTGCAACCACAAGCAGCATTATTGTAAGCCCTGCTGCAACAGCAACCTATTCAGTGGCTGTAAAAAATGCAGGTGGCTGTATAAAAGACACTGCGTTTACTGTAGCTGTTAATCCCAAACCAGTTATCAGTGCCAGTGCAACGCCTACCACTATCTGTTCAGGCACATCAACGGTATTAAATGCAAGTGGTGCCGCAACTTATACATGGACACCTACCGGAAGCCTTAGTGCATCAACGGGCAACAGCGTAACGGCTACACCTGCCAATACCATTACATATTCTGTAAATGGTACATCGGCCTTTGGTTGTGTGGCAACACAAACAGTTGTAGCTGTAACAGTAAATGCAACTCCTACTGTAAATGCAACAGCGTCTCCTGCCGGCATGTGTGCAGGCGGCTCATCTACATTATCGGCTAGTGGTGCATCGGCATATACATGGGCGCCCAACAATGCTTTGTTAGCAACTACAGGAGCATCAGTAATTGCAACCCCATCGGTAACAACTACCTATACATTAACAGGTACTACGGCTGGTTGCCCCGGTACAAATACGGTTACTGTAACTATTGGTTCTATACCTCTAATAACCTTAAGCGGAAAAACGGCTTTATGTTCAGGTACGCCTGATACATTAACAGCCACAGGTGGTACAAATTATTCATGGGGTTCGGGTGGAACTACAAGTACTATTATAGTCAACCCTGTAGTTACAATTACGTATACTGTGGGTGTATCGAACAATGGTTGTGTAAAAGATACATCAATAGTGGTAGTAGTAAGTAAAGCACCAACGGTTACTATAATTGGCGATAGCCTTATTTGTGCAGGTAATTCAACAGCACTTACCGCAAGTGGTGCTACAACATATTCATGGAATACAGGCGCTACAACATCAACAGTTTTAGTTTCTCCACCTGCTACAACCACGTATACTGTAACCGGATCGAATGGAGCTTGCAGTATGAATGCAACAAAAGCAGTTACAGTAACACCTTACAACGGCTTCGACCTTGCCGGTAACCTGCAGGTTTGTATTGATACTCCTAAAATTTCGGGGGCATCTATACAGGCATGCATATTTAATAACCGTTGCCAGGTAATGAACGGGCAATTGAAATTAGTGCTCGATACAGCAATTCATATAACCAATACGGTATCGGACAGCGTGGCACATGTAAGCGGAGACACCCTGATATGGAATTACGACAGCCTTTCGTATTTTGGTAAAACACATTGTGTAACCTTAACAGGTACAGTAAGTAATGTGCCTGCAGGCGACAGTGTGTTTGTTTCCATGTTTATTACACCAACGGCGGGCGATTCAATTCCTTCTAATAATAGTGTTACCTATTGGGTAAAACCTTTCCCTTTTAATTGTGTGGGTATTCCATTTGACCCGAATGAGAAGAGTGTAATGCCTGAAGGAAACATTTCGGCAACCCAACAGCTGAGTTATACCATTCATTTTCAGAACACTGGAACAGCACCTGCCAAGAATGTTGTGGTTATAGATACACTTAGTCAGTATGTTGATCCCACAACATTGAAGGTGACATCAAGCAGTAGTGAAGTAGTTACAACTATTACCTCAGGTAATATTGTGCATTTCACGTTCAATAACATAAACCTACCCGATACTGCAACAAGCAAAACAAGCAGCATAGGTGTGGTGCAATACACCATAAGCCCTAAGGGTTCAGCCGTTGCCGGAGATGTAATAAAGAACAAAGCAGGCATTTACTTTGATGCAAACCCTGTTGTGAATACAAACACAACAATCAGCCCGATAGTTGGCGGTCCGTTAAGTGTGCAGAATGTAAGTACATCGTTTAACATAGCTTGTTTCCCGAACCCGTTTACAAGTGCAACCAGTGTAATATTCAATACCGATGGTAAACATTATTTAGAACTTGATGATATGACAGGCCGTGTAGTTGAAAGTATAGAATGCACAGGCAAACAATACGAGTTGCAACGCAACAACCTTGCAACTGGTGTATACTTTATAAAAGCATATAATGATGATAGGAGTAATGTGGCAATAACAAAAGTTGTATTGCAGTAATTTAATAAGCCCTCACCATGAAAAAGATTATCAGTAAGTCATCAGTCTTAATAGCGGGTATCCTTGCTTCGGTGAGTTTGTATGCAGGTAGTATTAATACCGCCAAAGAATCAGGTACAACAATGGTATGTCCTACTATTACAATAACAGTTGCACCAACCTCGGTTTTATGCTATGGTGGCTCAACTGGCACAGCAGTAGCCAATGCTTCGGGTGGTACAGCACCTTATACCTTTAGTTGGAATACGGGAAGCACAAAAGATAGTATAGGCAACCTTGCTGTGGGTATTTATACTGTAACCGCAACAGATACTAATGGTTGTGTCGCAACTGCAACTGTGGGCATATCAGAACCTGCACAGTTAAAACTTAATGCCGCCGCATTTCCTGTTTCCTGTAATGGGGCATGCAATGGTTCGGCTTCAGTCATCCTAAGTGGAGGAACTTCTCCGTTCAATTTTACGTGGAGCAATGGGCAACAAACCGCCTCTATTAACAACTTATGCCCCGGAACCTATTCAGTTGTTGTTACCGATGCTAATAAATGCATAGCAGATACAACACTTTGGGTTGCATCACCTACAGCAGTTGTTGCTAATGCTTTTGCTTCACCTTCTGTCATTTGTATTGGTAACTCATCCCTTCTATCCGATTCTGCTACAGGTGGAACAGCACCATATAAATATAGCTGGGTCCCCGGCGGTAATACTACATCATCATTAAGTGTTTCTCCTGCAGCTACTACTACTTATACTTTATCGGTAGTGGATTATAATGGCTGTAATGCTGCACCTGTAACTGTTGTTTTGCAAGTAAACCCATTACCAAGTGCAGGCTTTACTGCAAGTAATGTTTGTTCCGGAACTCCTACAGTGTTTACCAATACTTCTACCGGTGCAACAAGCTTTAACTGGGATCCAGGTGATGGAACTACTAATTCAACAGCAACAGACCCGACTCATACATACTGGGCAAGCGGAACGTTTAATGTCCAACTAATAGCTACATCTGCTAATGGATGCTCCGATACAATTACGTTGCCCGTTACGGTAAATCCAAATCCTGTTGCAGTTTTCATCAGTAACTCAGTTTGCTTAGGTAATCTCACACAATTTAACGATATGTCAACCATAGCTGCTCCAGGAATAATTAATTCATGGAGTTGGAAATTTGGTGACCCTGCCAGCGGAGTTTCTTCTGCTCCAGATCCTGCATATACATATGCTATGGCAGGTGCGTATAGTGTAACGCTTACACTAACATCAAACAATGGCTGCGTAGGTTCAGTTGTTGATACGGTTATTGTTATTCCTTCACCTGTACTTACTGTGTCAGCAGGAGGTTCAATTTGTGCCGGAAGCTCGGTGACGCTTAGTGCCGCGGGTGCAGTAACCTATCTCTGGAGCCCTTTCGTTGGTTGCGCCACTTGTCAGAGTACAAATGCAAGCCCTACGGTTACTACAACTTATACAGTTATTGGTACAAATGCTGCCGGTTGTAGTAGTTCAGCTGCTATTGTAGTACATGTAATAAATGCGTCTGCTGCGTTTACCTATTCAGGGGTTTGTAGTGGTAATACAATTGCTTTTACCGATGAAAGTACTGGTGGTATAGTATCATGGAATTGGAATTTTGGAAATGGAGCTACTTCAACCCTGCAAAACCCTACTCACACATTTGCAACCGATGGTATGTATAATGTTTCTGAAACGGTAACTTCTGATTCAGGTTGTACAGCAACTGTTTCTTCGCCTGTTGGCGTTTACCCGGGTAATGGCTTCGACCTTACAGGCAGTTTACAAGTATGCGTAGATACCCCAAGTGTTTCAAATGCATCAATACAAGCCTGCATATTTAACAACAAATGCCAGGTTGTGAAAGGAACTATGAAGTTGTTGCTCGATACTGCTTTTCATATAACTCATACCATTTCTGATAGTGTTGCTCATGTAAGCGGCGATACATTGATATGGAACTATGTTAATCTTTCAGATACAGGTATGATACATTGTGTATCGTTAACCGGAAATATAAGCAGTGTGCCTGCAGGTGATAGTATTTTTACTTCCCTGTTTATTACACCTGTTGCAGGCGATTCAAATACATCTAATAATAGTATTACGTATTGGATAAAGCCATCGGTTACCAATTGTGTTGGCTTACCGTTCGACCCAAATGGAAAGAGTGTGCTACCTGAAGGCGATATTTCAACCAAACAACTACTGAGTTATACAATCCATTTCCAGAACACGGGTACAGCCGTTGCAAAGAATGTAGTAGTAATAGATACCTTAAGCCCTTATGTTGACCCTACAACCCTTAGAATAACATCGAGCAGCAGTGAAGTGGTTACTACCATAACATCTGGCCATATTGTAAAATTTACCTTTAATAATATTGACTTGCCCGATACAGCGAAGAGTAAAACAAGCAGCATAGGCATAATTGAATATACTATATATCCTATGAGTACTGATGTAGGCGGAGATGTAATAAAGAACGGCGCAGGTATTTATTTTGATGCAAACCCTGTGGTGAAAACAAACACTACAGTTAGTACAATTGTTACAAAAGCAGTGTCAGTGGAAAATATAAACACTCCTTCATTTAATATCAAATGCTTTCCAAATCCTTTCACCAGTGCAACCAGTGTTGTATTCAATACCGATGGTAAGCACTATTTAGAAGTTGATGATATGACTGGAAGAACATTGGAAGCAATAGAATGTACAGGCAAGCAATATGAATTATCAGGTAACAACCTTGCAAAGGGTGTGTACTTTATAAAAGCATTTAACGCTGATAGGAACAATATTGCAGTAACTAAGGTCGTGTTGCAATAGTTTTTTACTTTTGGGTTATTAAACCCCATACGATTATGAAACGCATTATAGGTACACTTGCATTAGCACTTATTACAAGCTTTGGTTTTGCTCAAAAAGCATACGACCCTTGTCAGAAACTTGATACCAATAAAATAAAAGATCTGCTGATAGGTACCTGGGTAGAGGTTGGCGATACAGCCCACCGCCTGGTTATTTCGCCAGACACCCTGGCCGAGACAGTTATAGTCACCATGAACGGTGCGCCAAGCCGCAATCAATCGTACTGGAGTTATAAGTTCATCGATAATTTTCTTTCTACCGATGCGGTTACCTGTTATTCGTTGCGTGAGTATAAAGATGGGTACAGCAAGTATACCGATGTGAATATTAATTCTATTGATGCGCACTATTTATTACTGGGTGCTTCGGGTAAAAAGGTGTTTCAGAAGAAGTAGTTTATCTTTTTTTATTATTTGGGCGTTCCCCTACGGGTCGGGCTATACGCTGCAAGTCCTCGCCTCCTAGGGTCGGCTGTGGGCTTTACGCTACTATCCCTAACGCAAATACATTGACGACTTATGACTGTCGACTAACAACTGCAGAAAAGGTGGGCGCGGGTTAGCTGCAAATGATGCGAGTATAGGAAACACAGGCAAGCAGGGAGCAAGAGTCGCCCCAAATGCAATTAAGAATTAGGAATTAAAAATTACGAATTAAAAGCCCCTTTAGGGGTTTGGGGCTGCATTTAGTTTTGCTCATAAATCCGACTAACTTCTCAATACTCACTACTAAATACTCATTATTAATTCCTCACAAAGTTAGGGTCGGCAAAGCGACGATCGTAGAGAAAGGTCTTGTCGGTAAGCGTTTTCAAAAACGAAATGACATCCGTTTTATCCTGCTCGGAAAGTGAAATGCCTTTCACTAAAATACCATCGAGGGTAGGCGTGCGGATAAATGTTTGCGTATAATGATCGAGCACCTGTTTTAAGGTATGAAACCTGCCATCGTGCATATAAGGGTAAGTCATTTCAATATTCCTGAGGCTGGGCACACGGAATTTCATGAAATCAATTTTGTTGCCCGTAATTGCCATCCTGCCAGAATCGTGGAAAGTGCTGTCGTACTTTAAACCATTGTTGCGGTAACTGTTATCGGTAAACAAAGGCTCTTTGTGGCACTGCGCACAATTGTCTCTGAACAGTTTCAAGCCATGTAACTCAGCAGCCGATAACGTGTCTTCGCCACGCAGATATTTATCGTAGCGCGAATTGTTCGATACCATAAGCCCGGTAAACTGTGCCAATACTTTCAGTAAGCGTTGTGAATTAATAATAGTATCGCCAAAGGCATCGTTGAACATGGCTGCATAAGTTTTGTTGCGTTTCAGTTTGGTGATTATATGCCCCAGATCTTCTGCCATTTCTACATGGTTGGTAATGGGTGATATGGGTTGCACTTCTAAATTATTTACGCCACCATCCCACATAAATGAGTTTTGCCATATAAGGTTTTGCAGGGGTGGCACATTGCGTTTGCCCAGTAAGCCATTTATACCATGACTTATAGGATGATCGAAATGCGCAAATGCGGCAATACGCTGGTGGCAAAATCCACAACTGATGGAACTATCGCGCGAAAGTATAGGGTCGTAGAACAATTTACGGCCAAGGGTAAATTCGGCTGGAGTAGGGGTGTTGTCTTTAAATGTATAAACAGGCTTTGGGAAATTAACAGGGAAATCGAGCTTAACATCGTTAGCTGTAATGGTCCAGTATTTGTCACTACCAATAAAAGCAAGTGATATAACGCAAGCTATTATAAGTGCTGATATGTAAATGTGTTTTCTTTTCATTGTATGCTGAACATATCGGCGTAGTTATTGGCTATGGTTGTTGCATTATGAAAATCGGTTACCGATGATATTTTAGAGAAATCGATACTTGTAGGAGTTTTGAAAAGATCCGACACATTAGCTTTAATATGTAACATGGTTTTCTCTACAACCTGCATTCCATTTTTTATTGGCAGATTAATTGTGCGTATACAATTATTAGGCTGCATATATCCGCCAATATGAAACTCCAGTAAATGCCCAGGCTGTGTTGATACCGGAGACTTACCTTCCATCTTTAAAAATATATAACCCGTGTTCCAAGTCCAAAACATAGCGTTAACAGGGTCAAGGGCATCGGTTTGTGCGCCGCTGCAATTATGCAGACTGTCTACACCTAATATAAAACTTATGCTTGTGTAATTACCTTCCGGTACATTGCTTAATGTAATTTGTTTCGATGCGGCTTCTTCTTCATTAATTAAATAATACTTGTCTGATACATATTTAGTGCCGTCAGCTTTTTTTAACTGAATATTGCCAACGTAGTATTTGAATTTCGAAACGGTATAGGACTGCCCCAACTCATTTTTGTATATTGCGCTATCGAGCTTTAATAGCGAGCTGCCAACATAATTACTGAATGTAATAGTAACTGAACCGGTCGGTGCAGTAAAAGACATAGCAGCCACAAGGGCTGCTATGCAAAACATTGTATACAGAATTTTTTTTAGCATCAGTTTACCTTCACTATTTTTTGAACCATATAGTTCTTATCGGTTTGCAAATGTAAGAAATACAAGCCTGCAGGGTAGCCAGTCATGTTCAGTGCATAGCTCATGCTCGGGTGCCAGTTGGTAAATGTTTGCAATAACTGGCCTTCGTTATTATATAGTGTAGCAGTAATATTGTTATCGCTGCTAGGGTCTAAATAAATATATGTGTAATCCTCAACAGGGTTTGGTTCCAGTGTACATTTAATGGTTCTGGTTACTTCGTTTACGCCCGTTGGGGTATATACAACTGTACCACCCGGAGGTGTATTGTTACCACCTGCCGGTGCTGTGTTGCCTGCCTGCACAGTTCCATAATAGGTATAGCCCAATACATAAGGGAATACAGGCGTTTGTGTTTTATCGATAGTTACAAAGTATGCGTATATACCAGCTGGATAATCGGGGGTAACGCAAAACCTGCCATTGTGTGCATCAAGGTCACCTGAACTGGCTACATAAGTATAGTCTTCCATAAAATCGCCAATAGGGTAGGTGCCACTTACTGCAGGTCCCGCTGCTGTTGCAACCGCACCACTTGGTAAGGTATCTCTGTTTACCATTTTGCGTTTCTGGTACGATGTTATCATGCGCTTAATTCCGCCTGTGCCATTTGTATTGGCATATCCATAGGCACCATAAATAGGAAACCCATCGAATGCATAGCCAATGATTGGCGAGTGCTTTGAGCTATCCTTATCGTTATACAAACATGTTGGATTTACGTGGTGGTGGTAACAGCCACGTTGGTCAGGGTGGCCAAGGCAATTATCAAAACTAGGGCCTTCAAAATAATATGCATTGCGGTGCCATACTCCATCATTGTTATATGTCATACCATCGCTCGAATTATACGCTACCACGCCGTTGCTCCACACACCAATCTGCCCCAGTCCAACAGAATCTGTTTTACCGGTATTTTGTTTAGGGCTACGGGTAATTTTAAAGCAAAAGTTCTGGTTACTCGGTACATTAGGGTTGCCTGTCCACGGGCCAATGTTGTAGCCGGGTATACAGGTGCAGCTTATATATACGTCGGTGCTGTCGAACTGGTCTATCTGCACGTTCGATGGTATGCTGCCGTAACCGGTAGCACCCGTAGTGTTCACTATCCATGAACTTATTACAGGGATCTGTGCGAACGATTGCATTCCTGCTGTTAACAGGCTTAGACTTATAAGTAGTTTCTTCATTTTTTTGGTGTTTGTTATTCTTTTGATGCTCTTCCCATTTTAAACTTGCGGTTATTCTTTTTTTTATTTTGGTTTTCCTTAGGCGGGGCGGCTCTTGCTCCCTGCTTGCCTGTGTTTCCTATACTCGCATCATTTGCAGCTAACCCGCGCCCACCTTTTCCCTAGTTCAAAACTAATAAGTAAAATAACAGGCTAACCCGCGTTAGGGATTGCAGCGAAAACCCCGCAAGCGTAGCGCGGAGTTGTAGCGTAAAGCCCGACCCGAAGGGGAACGCCCAAGTTCAGAAGCAGTTAATTTCGAGGCGGAGCGGGTGCCATCATACTCAAAGTCTCCTGTATAATAGAATCAAAGTGTTTTTGCTGGTCAGGCCGTAAAATAGCCCTAACCTTTTGAAAATGATAAAAGGTAACCAGCTCTATCTGCTCCTGAGTATGGGCAATAGAATCGGACATGTTTTTTATAGCTACCGAGTCGACAGGAGATACATGCAGCATATCGAAGAAGCGATCGCGCAACTGGTGGCTTTTGTGCTGTATGCTTTGCATTGCCTGGTGGTGTTCATCGCGCAGGGCAGCATATTGTTTGGTTTGCACATCGTCTAGCTGTAATTCTTTGCACAGGTACCCGAACACATCGGGCCTTGGTGGGCGACCATCACCCGGCGGGCCATTATGTGCACCCATCCATACATACGACAATACACCTATATTGATAAGCAGCAATGCAACAATTACAATTTTAAGGAACCTGTTATTTTCCATAGCCATTAAAAATTAGTGATGTATGAAAAATATTCCTTTTGAAATGCATTGCTTTGGCCGGTTGATGAATTGCTGTTGAAATGCAACAGGCTGAATACATTTACACCAATTACAACAACGGCAATGGCAAATGCCATACGCAGCGTAGCCGGTTTCACCATTTGGCTTTGACCTGCATTTCGCATACGGTTCATTACCTTGTCGAACAGAAATGGATTGGCTGTAGCCTGTGCCATTCCGTCGAGGCTTTCCATGGTTTGCTGAATGTGGTTCTTTGTCGGTTCCATACTTTTTAGATGCTGGTTTGTTTATTTACTTGCGGTTATTTTTCGTGTTTATTGTAATAATCGGCCAATATTTTTTGCAGGTTCTGTTTTGCCCTGAACATCAAGGACTCTACTGAAGGTACCGATGTTTTCATTATGTCGGCTATTTCGGCATAGCTCAGGCCTTCTACTTTATGCAATACAAAGGCAGTCTTTTGGGTTTCGGCTAACTGATCGACGGCCTTGAACAATATGGCTGAAAGCTCTTTATTCTCTAATTGTACCCCCGGGTGGTAAAAGTGAGGTTTGTCTAATGCTGGCAATACGCTTTCCATGCCAAAAAGGCTTTGCACGATGGCAAACCGCTTTATGCGTTTCTTCTTTCGTAAAAACTCAAGCGATTTTACTACCGATATCCTGTATATCCATGTTGATAGGGTTGATTCACCTTTAAACCCATGCACCGAGCGGAACACTTCTATAAATACTTCCTGGGTAATGTCTTCGGCATCCTCTTCATTCTGCAAAATACCAATTACCGTATTGTGGACTTTATTGCCAAACTGCTTTACTAATTCCTTGTAAGCACTTTGGTTGCCTTCACGTAGTTGCGATATGAAATCTGTTCCCTCCAATGTGAAGGCAAATATAGGGATATGAATTTGGTATATAAATAAACAATAATTGCCGCACAAAGGCGGCAATTATTGTTTCCATCAAACCAACGACGGACTTACTTCACTTTTGCTGAAGCTTTTACAATAGCATATACTTTCTTGGCAATATCTTCGCTGTAAGCAGAGCCTGCAACGCTGAAGTTATCAAGAGGGCGTTGATCCATAATTGTATAGATTGCGCCATCTTTTATGAGGTAATATGCAAAGTGAGTTTCAGGCTGGTATTTTGTGCCATTGGCCTCATCCTTCATTTGATAGGTAGCAATAAAACCATTTGGTTCATCTAATACTAACTTGCCATTCTGGTAAGAGGTTGTATTGTTTACACCAAGGCTTTTATCACCATCCATTGCTTCTTTAATTGAGCTTGAAGCATTGGTACCAACGGTTATCATATAAAAATCGCTTATGTGAATATCAACACCGCCATTGCCATTCTTTTCCATTTTAACTCCTTTTGGTAATTTTAATGTAACAGGTTCTAATGGAGAAATTGTGCTCATGTCCTGTTCTACCCAATCAGCTTCGTTAACTGTCATGGTTGGAGCGGCTGCCGCAGGTGCAGCTGCAGGAGTTGCGACTTTTGTGCTGTCGGTTGTGCTTGCGTTGCCTTTGGTTGATGAACCGCCGCAAGATGTTAGAGATAATACAAGAACAATAGCAAAGCCAGATAAAATTGATTTCATTTTTTTAGAGGATTAAGAATTAGTAATTAATTGATACTGATGAATAGAATTATCTAAATATAACAATATTCCCTTTGCAGTATTTTGTTATTTAGTATTCGCGAATACGTTATACTCTTATCCCTATTATCAATATATCATCAACCTGTTCAAGATTGCCTTTCCAATTCTCAATGGTTTCGTTGAGCAGGTTCTTTTGCTCATCCATTGACTTAGAACTGTTCGCCACCAATAATTCTTCGAGTTGCTTGTATTTAAATTTTTTTCCTTTTGGCCCTCCAAACTGATCGGCGTAGCCATCGGTGAAGAGGTATAGCATAGTCCCGGCCCCTCCCTTGCCCTCCCCATTAGGGAGGGTTATAGAATGTGTAGTGAATGGTCTTGGGTTATCGGTTCTTCCAATAGGTTGCTTATCGGCAGGCACTTCTTTCAATTCTCCATTCTGAATATACCATAGTGAATTATATGCACCACTCCATTGTATTTCAACGCTATCGACTAACGACTTACGACTGATAGCTGCTAATGATATATCCATACCGTCCTGCACATTACTTTCGCTTTTTGCGAATGTTTCTAAAACCAGTTCTCTTGTTTTGTCGAGAATTTTCCCTGTCTCAGTAATTTTAAGTTCATTAACCGTTCGGTGTAAAGCATTACTGCAAACAACGCTAACCAGCGCACCTGGTACGCCATGGCCTGTGCAGTCGGCGGCGGCAATAAATATAGTGCCGGCCCCACCTAAATCCTCCCCATTAGGGAGGACTTGATGAGTAGTTGTACTCTCCTTCCCTAATGGGGAAAGCTGGGATGGGGCAACCTCCATCCAATAAAAATCTCCGGCAACAATGTCTTTGGGTTTATAAAGCACAAATGATTGAGGTAAAGCCTGCTGTATTGAGTTAAGGGGCGGCAGAATGGCCTGCTGCAATCGCTTGGCATAGTTAATAGAATCTAAAATGTCTTTATTCTTTTCTTCAACTAACTTTTTTTGTTCTTCTGCAATATGTTTTTGTTTTTCTACTTCTTCTTTCTGCTTTGTTATAAGGATATTGTCTTTTTGCTTTTGCCTGTACCCTCTGAAAATAAAGAATGCCAGCGCAATCATTAACATAAAACCGGCGATGAACGAATTACGTATTATAATTTGCCTTTTCCTATTCTGCTCAGCTATGGCATCTTTTTTATCCTGTTCTGCTTTCTCCGCCGCTTGTTTTTGCTCAAAATCAAAATTCATCTGGGCTTGAACCGTTTTCTTGGTATTCGCTTCATTTATTAAACTGTCGCGGTAAATAATAACTTTCTTATAATCTTCATAGGCCGTTTTAAAATTGCCCATACTACTGTCTACATCTGTAAAGCCGAGATACACATCTTTTATAATATCTTTTTCGCCAAGGCTTTTAGCAAGTATAAGTGATGAATCAAGTTCAGTACGAGCCAGTGCGAATTTTTTTAGTTTTGAATTTACACTTGCCAGGTTACACTGGCCAACGGCAATACCATCTTTATTCCCAATTTCTCTGTTTATTGCAAGCGCTTCACTGTAATAGCTCCATGCCTTTGAAAGGTCTTTTTTATCGAGATAAAGTGTTCCAAGGTAGCCAAGTATGCGGGCAATGTCGTTCTTGTTTCCCAATTCCCTGCTTAAAGCCAGCGCTTTTTCATCATATTCAAATGCTTTGTCACTGTTATTCATTTCACTATAAACCAGTCCTATATTACCCAGGTTGCGGGCCATGCCATTTCTATCTCCTGTCTCCTGTTCAAGGGCAAGTGTTTTCAGGTCATATTCAAGTGCTTTATCTTTATTGCCTTGTTCATTGTAAAGAACCGCAATGTTCCCCATATTATTAGCCGCCGCCGCTTTATTTCCAATTTCGGTATTCACAGCTAATGCCTTAAAGTAATAATCAAGTGCCACAGGGTAATTACCCTGGTTCCAATACACTAGGCCAATGTTTCCCATATTTGAACCCATGCCGTTTTTATTGCCAATTTCCTGCGATATAGTTAAGGCTTTAGTGAAATATTTTAATGCACTGGTATACTTACCCTGATCGAGATAAACAATACCCATGTTGCCATAGTTTGATGCAATGCCACTTTTATTTCCTATTGCATTGTTTATTGCCAAAGCCAGTGAATCATATTCGAGCGACCTGGGATAATTGCCCAGGTACCAGTATGTAATGGCAGAATTCCGATAGGCTGCCGCCATAGCCTTTTTGAAATCTGTTCTTTTTGCCAGCGATGCTGCATTGTTAGCATATAATAATGCAAGACTATCCTGCCCTGTGCGCCATAATTGCTCACTTAAGTTGTTTAGGGTGTTTACTTTATTGGTATCATCCTGCTCAGTTTTTAAAGCAGTATATAAAGAATCTATTTTATGGGTTTGGCAGAAAAGGGTTAAGGAGCAGGGGATAAGGAATAAGAATAGAATTGACAATTTAAAATTGACAACAGACAGTGTTGAACACTGTAATATTTTATTTTTTTTGCTTTTCATTATCAAATCACCAAATTATCAAATCATCAAATTTCTATACTCTTATTCCAATAATCAATATATCATCAACCTGTTCAAGATTGCCTTTCCAATTCTCAATGGTTTCGTTAAGCAGGCTCTTTTGCTCATCCATTGTCAATTGTACATTGGCCACTATTAATTGCTCGAGTTGTTTGTACTTGAATTTTTTGCCCTTTGGCCCACCAAATTGATCCGCATAGCCATCGGTAAGAAGGTATAGTGTATCTCCCTTTTGCAGTTTTAAATTATGGGTAGAGAAGGGCAGGGGCTTATCTGTTTTTCCAATCGGTTGCTTATCGGCAGGTACTTCTTTCATTTCCCCATTGTGAATATACCACAGTAAATTAAATGCACCGCTCCACTGCACCTCAATGCTGTCGACTGACGACTTACGACTAATAGCTGCCAGTGATATATCCATACCATCCTGCACATTGCTTTCGCTTTTCTCAAAAGTTTCCAGAACCAGTTCACGTACTTTGTCCAGTATCTTACCCGTTTCCGTTATTTTAAATTCTTTTACAGTTCTGTTCAATGCATTCGAACATACCACGCTTACCATAGCACCGGGTACGCCATGGCCTGTGCAATCGGCGGCGGCTATATAAAGTGCAGACTCTGTCTGCTCCATCCAGTAAAAATCTCCTGCAACAATGTCTTTGGGTTTGTAAAGTAGGAATGAATTGGGTAAATACTGTTTTACCAATTTCAAAGGTGGAAGAATAGCATCCTGCAATCGTTTGGCATAGGTAATAGAGTCGGTTACTTCTTTATTCTTTTCTTCTACTACAGCTTTCTGTTTTTCTATTATTACCTTTTGCCTTTGTGTTATTCTGAATCGTGAAAAGAGGAGGCCTGAAAATACCAGTACTAGGCATAAACCAATAGCAACCAGTATAGTTATAATATTCTGTTTTTTCTTGTCGGCTGCCGCAATGGCATCTTTTTTATCCTGTTCAGCTTTCTCGGCGGCCTGTTTTTTATCAAATTCATAATTCATTTGCTCGCTTACTATCTTCTTTGTGTTCTCTTCATTCTTCAGGCTGTCGTGACATGCTATATAATATTTATAGTCGGTGAATGCCGCTTTGTAATCTGAATTAGCTGTGTCTATGTACATGCGCCCTGCATAAGCATTTAAAAGGGTAGGTTTATTGTTGATTTCTTTTGCCAGCATAATGGCGCTATCAATATTATTTTTCGCTTCGGCGTATCTTTTCAATTTAGTCAGCACCCTTCCTGAATATTGATACGAATTAGCTATACCCATCTTATCGCCAATCTGTTTTACAATTTTCATATCCTCCGTAAAATACTTTAAGGCATCATTGTATTTACCCTCGTCCTGGCATATAACCCCCATCCCTTCATACATTAAAGCAGAACCCTGTATGTCGCCTATTTCTTTACTTATTGCCAGGCTGCGTGTGTAATACCTTAATGCATTATCATATTTTGCCTGTGCATAATAAACATTGCCAATATTTCCGTATGCATTCTCACGGGCAAATACATTGCCTGCCAGTGAATCCATTACAATACCTTGCAACTGATTCTTTATAGCCTCAGGATAGTTTTCTTCTGCATAGTTTATAAGGCCAATGTTTCCTAGCTGCGCACCCATGCCACGGTTATCTTTCATTTTCTCATATATCTTTTCGCTTTCTATATAGTTTTTTAGCGCATCAGGATACTTTCCCTGGTAATAAGATATATTACCCATATCTCCATATATAGTTGCTATTCCTTTTGTGTATCCTGTTTCTTTTGCAATATCCATTGCCTGGTTAAGGTATTTTGATGCTTCAGCATAATTACCCTGCGATATGCATATGTTAGCCTGCGAAATATAGGCCTTGACAGAACCTTTTTTATAGCCCAGTTTTTGAGATAGCGCCAACGCCATCCTGTCCAGCGAGTCTGTTGAATGATATTCATCCTTTATGTAAAAACGATCTGCTAATAAAAGGATGCTTACTATTTTATTGGTGTCTTCTTTTGCATTTTTTATAACGGATATAAGAGAATCGGTTTTATGATCCTGGCAGAAACAAAGTGAAAAGTTTATAAAGTAAAAAGTTCCTAAAGTCAATGAGAACTTTACAAACTTTGAAACTTTATGAACTTTTAAACTAAT
>JABCZY010000003.1:0-7363 GCA_013289395.1 Bacteroidota bacterium | reverse complement strand
TGGCAGAAACAAAGTGAAAAGTTTATAAAGTAAAAAGTTCCTAAAGTCAATGAGAACTTTACAAACTTTGAAACTTTATGAACTTTTAAACTAATCATACTCTTATTCCAATTATTAAAATATCATCAACCTGTTCCAGTTCACCCTTCCAGTTTTCAATGGTAAGCGCAAGCAGGTCTTTTTGTTCTGCTATTGGCCTGTGTGCATTGGCAAGTAACAGCTCTTGCAATTGCTTGTATTTAAATTTCTTCCCTTTAGGCCCGCCAAACTGATCAGCATAGCCATCAGTAAAAATATAAACCACATCACCTTTTTGTAATTGCACTGATTGTGATGAGAATGGCCTGTAACCTTCTTGTATGCCAACCGGCATTTTATCTGCCTTCGATTCTATCAGCTCTGTTCCCCTTATTATCCAAAGTGGGTTATTAGCACAGGCAAAGCTGAGCATGTATGAAGTAAGGTCGAATGAACAAAGTACACAGTCCATACCATCCTGGCTACCCGTGCTGAGTCCTTCAGGGTTCAATGCTTTTATAATATGTTCCCGTACATCATCTAATATAGCATGTGGTTCGTGTATGCTCTTTTCAATATTCACTTCATTCAACAAGGAAATATTCAGCAGACTCATAAAGGCACCCGGTACACCATGGCCTGTGCAATCGCCTGCACAAATCAAAAAACTTTTGCCTGCATTTGTTTCTACTTCATTGGCCCAGTAAAAATCGCCCGAAACAATATCGCGTGGTTTAAAGAGAATGAAGTATTCTTTTAATCGCTTACCAATAAAATCATCAGTCGTAAGCAATGCTCGCTGAATGCGCGATGCATAATGAATACTGTCTGTAATGTCCTTGTTCTTTTCATCGACAATGGCTTTTTGTTGTTCTACTAAAAGTTTTTGTTCTTCCACAACCAATTTTTGTTGTTCAATAAGGTTTTTTTGTTTCCGGGTAATACGCAACGAACGCAGAATAACCACAGCAATAATACCAACCGCCAATGCAATAAGTGCCATAAACAATATGGTAAGTTTCTGTCGCTTGCTGTTATCTTCCGTTATCAGGTCTTTTTTATCTTGTTCGGCTTTTTCAATAGCCTGCTTTTTATCGAAGTCATAGTTCATTTGCGATTGGACTATTTTCTTCGTATTCTCATTATTGTACATGCTGTCTTTTGCCGCAACATATTTCCTGTAGTGCTCCATTGCATTCAACCCATCGCCCATAGCGGCATATACATCGCTCAGGGCCTGTTCGGCATAAAGTATCTCTGTAAGCGATGCAGACTGATTGCCCAACTCAAGCGCCTTCTTTGCATTTTCGAGAGCATTCTTGTTGTCATTCAGTTTCAGGTATACCCCACATAGGTTTGAATAGGTAGAGGAGAGGTGAATTTTGTCGCCTATTTCTTCTCCAAGTTTTAAGGAGCGTAAAAATTGTTCTTTGGCTTTTGAATAGTTGTTCAGGCTTGAATATACGCTGCCACTGTTATTAAGTATCATTGTCGTCCCTCTTTTGTCTCCAATGTCTTCAGCCAATTTTAATGCCTGCAAATAATAATCAAGCGCCTTTTCAAAATCTCCTTTTTCGTTGTATAGCCCGCCAATGTTCGATAGGGCTGTTGATTCTCCTCCCTTATTGTTCAAGTCTTGATATAATGCAAGGGCTTTTAAATGAGAGACAAGTGAGTTTTGAAAATCTTTCTGTGAAGAATATACATTACCGATACCATTATTCAGCACGGCTTCGCCCCCTGTGTCTTTTAATATCTCATATATCTTCAATGCCTTTAAATATTGCAGCAATGCTTTCGGGTGATCACCTTTCGATTCGTATACATTGCCAATGTTATTCAGTATATCTGCAATGCGTTTCCTGTCTTTAGCAGTATCGAGCATTTCCATGGCTTTGTTATAATAGTCGAGCGCTTCAGGATAGTTCGCCTGGTCGTTATAAACGTTCCCGATATTATTCAGAACACTTATTTCATTTTTTCTGAATCCTGCCTTTTTATCAATCTCCAGGGCTTTGTTGCAATACATTAAGGATGTATCATAATTACCTTGGTGATAGTATGAGTTGCCTAGTATGCCTATAGCATTAGCAATGCCTCGTTGAAACTGCAAAGATTCTGCAAGCTTGAGTGCGAGCTTCGCAACTGAATCTATTTTTGTGAATTTCTCTCTTTTCTTTAACTCCAATGCAAGGGCATTTAAGGTATTTACCTTATTTGTATCGGCATGGGCAGTTTTTAATGCAATGGTAAGTGAGTCTATTTTATGGTTTTGGCAGAAACAAAGTGAAAAGTTTATAAAGTAAAAAGTTCCTAAAGTCAATGAGAACTTTACAAACTTTGAAACTTTATGAACTTTTAAACTAATCATACTCTTATTCCAATTATTAAAATATCATCAACCTGTTCCAGTTCACCCTTCCAATTTTCAATGGTAAGTGCAAGCAGATCTTTTTGTTCTGTTATTGGCCTGTGCGCATTGGCAAGTAATAGCTCCTGCAATTGCTTGTATTTAAACTTCTTTCCTTTTGGCCCACCAAACTGGTCAGCATAGCCATCGGTAAAAATGTACACCACATCGCCTTTTTGTAATTGGAGCGATTGTGATGAGAATGGCTTGTGCCCCTCTTGTATGCCAACCGGCATTTTATCGGCTTTCGATTCAATCAATTCTGTGCCCCTTACTATCCATAAAGGATTATTGGCACAGGCAAAACTGAGCATGTATGAAGTAAGGTCGAACGAGCAGAGAACACAATCCATGCCATCCTGGCTGCCTGTGCTGAGTCCTTCAGGGTTCAATGCTTTTATAATATGTTCCCTTACATCATCTAATATAGCATGTGGTTCATGTATGCTTTTCTCGATATTCACTTCATTCAACAATGAAATGTTCAGCAGACTCATAAATGCACCCGGTACACCATGGCCAGTGCAATCGCCTGCACAAATTAGAAAGCGCTTACCTGCATTTGTTTCCACTTCGTTGGCCCAGTAAAAATCGCCCGAAACAATATCACGTGGTTTAAACAGAATGAAATATTCTTTCAAGCGCTTGCCAATAAAATCATCTGTTGTCAATAATGCTCGTTGAATGCGCGACGCATAATGAATGCTATCTGTAATATCCTTGTTCTTTTCATCAACAATGGCCTTTTGTTGTTCTACTAAAAGCTTTTGTTCTTCCACCACTAGTTTTTGCTGTTCAATAAGCGCTTTTTGTTTCCGGGTAATACGGAGTGAGCGCAGAATAACCACAGCAATTACGCCCACAGCCAATGCAATAAGCGCCATAAATAATATGGTAAGCTTCTGCCGCTTGCTGTTATCTTCGGTTATCAGGTCTTTTTTATCCTGTTCGGCTTTTTCAATAGCTTGCTTTTTATCAAAGTCATAGTTCATCTCTTCACTCACTATCTTCTTGGTGCTCTCTGCGTTCTTTAAGCTATCATGGTATTGGGTGTACAGTTTATAATCGGCAAATGCATTCATGTTTTTACCTGTAGAACTGTCAAGCACAGCCAAAGCCTGATAGGTTTCCATTAGCATTTCTTTCTCCCCGATCTTTTTGGCTGTGGTTATAGTACTATCAATGTAAACTTGTGCCGGAGCGTACTTTTCTAATTTGGTATAGGAACTGGCAATATTTAAATAACCATAACACATTAAATATTGCGAGCCCATGGCTCTGTACAGATCAAGGCCAAGCCGGTAGTATATTAATGATGTATCGAAGCTATTTCGGTTATAATAAACCAGGCCTATATTTACGTAGGCATTTCCGGCACCTTGTTTGTCGTTAAGCTGTTTGCTTATTACCAATGCCTTTTGCAAAGAAGTCAAGGCCTCGGCATATTTTTTCTGTGAAACGTAAATGGTACCCATGTCGCCATAGGCATATGCCATGCCCAGGGTATCCTTAATTTTTTCAGCTATTTCAAGGCTTCGTTCTTTGTACTTTAACGAGTTATCGTAATCACCCAGTTCATTATAAATATTGCCAATGTTGCCGCACACAATATCAATATGTAGCGAGTCGGCCATCTGTTCCCTTATTTGTAATGATTTTAACTGATTTTTCAGCGCTTCAGGGTTGTTCCCCTCATTCTTATAAACTATACCAATATCTCCATACACGGTAGCCAATAATTTTTTGTCGCCTACTTCAGTGGCAATTTTTAATGCTTCAGTGTAATTTTTTAATGCATCGCTGTATTTATCCTTTCCTGTAAATGCTTTGCCTATCATATCATAGGCTCGCCCTGCGCCGGCTTTAAATTTAATTGCCAATGCCAGTGCCAGTTGCTTACCGGCAGCTGAGTCGGTGCCATTGTAATTGCCAAGGTTATAATAAGCGGCTGAAATGTCGTACAAGGTATTTACCTTATTGGTATCCTCTTTCTCAGTTTTCAAAGCCCTATATAAGGAATCTAAAGCCCTGTTTTGCCCCATAACAGTTGCAGGCAGCATACTTATGCCGGTAAATAATAACAGATATAAGGCTCTTAATTTCATTCAAACAAATATACTTTTTTATGTTGCATGGCTTCCTAATTTCATTGTGTAA
The DNA here is from genome assembly GCA_013289395.1 of Bacteroidota bacterium. Classification (GTDB taxonomy): domain Bacteria; phylum Bacteroidota; class Bacteroidia; order JABEUT01; family JABEUT01; genus JABEUT01. The sequence continues at coordinate 2,778 of JABCZY010000003.1, read as the reverse complement.
TAAGGTAGGGCAGGAATTGTTACTTTTGAATTGAAAATAGGCATTAAACTTTTATGGAAAAGTAATGTCTGATAGTTTAAAATATCCCATATGAAGCACACCCAAAAACTACTAGTAGTCATTTCATTTTCTCTTATGTGTTTTACATCTTCTTTCGGACAGGCGTGGTCAACCATGGGCAGTGGTACCAATGGGGAAGTTGATGCTGTGGATAGCACCAACGGACTATTATACGTTGGCGGCTTGTTTACCAGTGCCGGAGGGGTAGCAGTAAGTAGTGTGGCACAATGGAATGGATCAGTATGGGCCGATGTAGGCGGAGGAAACGATGGACAGGTATATGCTATGGCCGGAAATGGCGCCAACCTGTATGTGGCAGGAAATTTTGCAAATACAGGTTCGGGTTCAGCTACTAATATTGCCATGTGGAACGGCTCAACATGGTCGGCTTTAGGGTTGGGTGTAAATAATACCGTATATGCCTTGTTAGAATTTGGCGGTAATTTATATGCTGCCGGTTTATTTACCCTGGCTGGCGGAAATAGTGCAAAGCATATTGCTATGTGGAATGGTTCTGCATGGTCAACTGTGGGAAGTGGGTTTAACGGTAATGTAGTTGCATTAGGGGTGTATAATGGTAATTTGTATGCAGGTGGAACGTTTGATAGTTCGGGTACTACACCGGTTGATCATATAGCAGAATGGAATGGCTCATCATGGGTATCTATTGGTGGTATAACCAAATCAGTAGGCTCTATAAAGGAATATAACGGCGACCTATATATAGGCGGGGCTGTTAGTCGTAGCGGTTACATTGCAGACTACCTAGCCATGTGGGACGGGTCAACCTGGAGCAACCCGGTAAAGACAAACAGTTTTATACCTGCTTTAGATGTATATAATGGCGATTTGTATTGCGGTGGAGGTTTTGATACCGTTAATGGCTATCATCCCATCAATCATTTAATAGATTGGAATGGGTCTACTTTTTCGACATTGAACGGTAGCACGAATACATACGGATTTGTGTTATGTATGGCCAATTACAGCGGGTATTTAGTTGCCGGTGGTTTGTTTGACAGTGCAGGTGGTAAGCCTGCCAATTACATTGCACAATGGAATGGGGTTGTGGGAATTAATGAATTGACAACTAATAACGGACAAGTGAAAGTGTATCCGAATCCATCACATGGCAAGTTTGTTCTTGAGTCGTCAGTCGTTAATGGTCAGTCGTCAGTTGAGGTATATAATATGATGGGGGAGAAGGTGGCCTTCTCAAACTTCTCCCAAGGAGGAGCTTCCAAAGCAAGCTCAGTTACCCTCCCTTCGGGAGGGCAAGGGTGGGCTCTTGATCTTAGCAGCCAGCCAGCAGGTATTTACATGTACAGGATACTATCTAGAACTGGTCAGTTGGAAGCCAGCGGTAAGCTTATTATTCAATAAAGGACTCGTAATTCGTAATTTTTAATTCGTAATTGATTACGGTCGGTTATCAGGCCCTTTCCGCAGTTCACTAAGCCACATTCACCATTCGCTAAATACACCCTGTGTATATGGGGAATAATGGCTCTTTTTGCCCTGTAAAGAATAAGAAACATAATAAGTATATTTACAGCAGGTTAAGTTCATGGGTTATATGCGGAAGTTAATTGGTATTGTATTTTTCATTGTGTTATGTTCTGGAGTAGTAAGGGCAGCCAGTAAGAGCGATTCTTTACTGGCAAGGCTGGCTATTGACAAGCAGGATACAAACAAGGTAAACGACCTGCTTGAGCTTGCTTCGTATTATTCCGACCTGAATAAAACTGATACTGTTATAACCTTGGGCAATCAAGCTTTGGCGTTGGCGCATGATATTCACTTTACCAAAGGTGGTATGGCGGTATGCAACTTTATGGGGTTTATGTACCAAAGCGCAAGCAATTATGCTAAAGCAATAGAATATTATTCAGCCGGTGTTAAACTGGCCGAAAGCATAAGCGATAAAGGGCACATTGCAAAATTTACCGGTAGAATAGGTACAGTATTCTCTGATAAAGGTGATTATGATACAGCACTGGTCTATTATTTCAAAGACCTTAACCTTGTAACCGGCATAAACGATAAAACAGCTATAGCCCTTGTTACAGGCGATATTGCCAACATATACGAAAGCAAAGGCGACTTTATAAAAGCGCTCGATTATAATTTTAAGGCCATGCAAATGGATATAGATAATGGCGATAAGCAAAGCCAGGCCATTGTGAATGGTAATATTGGTAATGTATATGTAGACGAGAAGAACTATAAAATGGCGCTCGAGTATTACTTCAAGGCCTTAAAGGTCGATTCGGAATTGAATAATAAGAACAGTATTGCTGTGAACATTGGAAACATTGGCAATACCTATGGCATTATGGGTGATAAAGATAAAGCCCTTGAATATGCACTGAAGGCATTAGCAATAGATGAGGAAATTGGCAACAAAGAGGGTGTAGCCATTAACACCGGTAATATTGGCAGCATGTATGCCGACCAAAAAGAGTTTGGGAAGGCAAAAGAATATTTATTTAAGGCGCTTGATGCCTATAATGAACTAGGGAATAAGCAAGGGGTGGCAGCATCGGAAGATAATATAGGTGGCCTTTATTTAGACCAGAAAAATTATACGGAAGCTGAAAAGTATTTCCTGCAATCTGCAGCTTTAGCCGATAGCCTGCATTATCTGCCATGTGCTGAAGAAGATTACCAGGACCTGAGCAAATTATATAGTGAAACAGGTAAATATCAGAAAGCATA
>JABCZY010000002.1:57612-57797 GCA_013289395.1 Bacteroidota bacterium | reverse complement strand
AGAGTTAATGTTTAATTTGTATCCGGCTGTTACATACATGTGTGTTGCAAGAATGTTTTGAGCATCGGAAAAAGAAGTAAGTTTTAGTTGGCTTTCCACTAATTGAGGAGCAGAAACACCCAGGTAAAAGTTATCTCCGTACAAATAACCACCAAAACCAAGATTAGGAACAAAAACCGACTCCA
>JABCZY010000002.1:0-57602 GCA_013289395.1 Bacteroidota bacterium | reverse complement strand
TTTGGATGTGTGGCCACCGATACTGTTAGCGTTTTTGTAATACCGCAGTTTGTTGTAAGTGCCGGATCGCCCGGTTCATTTAATGCTATTTCTTGTCCGTCTACTGCAAACTGAAGTATGCCGGTAGTCAGGCCCAGCGATGCATTGAGCCAGCTGTTTATCTTCATGTGGTATGAATACGAAACATCAAAACCAGTGCGCCTGGTAGGGCCCGTAATATCTGAGTAGAGGTAAGCACCTATACCAATGTGTTTATCCGTTAAAGGCCCATCGAAGGTAAGCATATATGTTCTGGGTGCATCGGTTATGCCAACCCATTGATACCGATTGTCTGATTTAACTTCAAAATAAGGCTGGGTACCCGCTATGGCCGGGTTCATTGAAAAGTCATTTAACATATACTGGCTGTATTGCGGTAACTGCTGTGCCTGCATGTTGAAAATGCTGAGCAGTAATGAGAGCGCTACAAGTATATATTTTAGTTTACTCATTGTAATATTTTATTATCTCATTATAGTTACCGGCCCTGTATACGCTTTCGGGAAACGAGGGTCATTCAGGTTAACAACATAATAATAGGTTCCTACAGGCAATTGTTCATGCATGTAAGTGCCATCCCATGGTATCTTATATCCAACGGAATGGTAAATTCTTTCGCCCCATCTGTTGAATATTTCAACACTTGCATTAGGGAAATTTGCCAGCTGACTAAGGGTCCACACATCGTTTATGCCATCACCATTAGGCGTAAACCCATCCGGCGGTACAAACTGCGGTATTACAAAAACGCTAACAGTATCGGTGGCCACACATCCAAATGCATTGGTTACGATAACCGTAAATACAGTAGTTACAGTTGGTGTAGTAACAGGATTGGATGATGTACTGTCATTCATTCCCGCTGAAGGCCTCCATATATATGTTGAGCCAGCAGAAGAAGTGGGTGATCCTCCCAGTGTAAGAGCAAGCCCTGTGAATATAGTTTGTGCGTTTCCGGGATTTATTACAGGCAGCGGGTTGACAGTTACAGTTATTTGACTTGTATCGCGGCAAGTACCGTCAGAGGCTACGAGCATATATGTTGTAGTTGCAACAGGTGAAATGGCAACACTTGACGTAGAACCTACGAATGTTCCCGGAGCAGGTAAAGAGAACCATTGGTATCCCTTTGCATTAATACTTGCTGCTCCATTAAGGGTTACTGAAATGCCGGAACAAACAGATGTATCGGTACCTGCATTGGCAAGTACAGTTGTATCAGCAATAACTTTTACGGTATCAGTAAAATCGCATTTTACAGAATCAGTTAATGATAAAATATAGGTGCCTGGTTTCAGGTTGCTAAGGGTTGACGTAGTAACGCCCGATGCAGTTAAACCAGTTGACCAACTAAATACATAAGGCTGTGTTCCGCCGGTTACAGTTACCATTACACTGCCATCGGCAGTTGTATTACACGATGCATTGGTTATAGTATCGATATGGTGAAGTGCCGGAGGGTTAACCAGTGCAATGCTAGTGTCAAATGGACAGCCATTCAGATCTGTTACATGTATTGTATCTCTGCCCGGGCACAAATTCATAACAGAGTCAGTTGTTAATGCCGGTGTTGTATTCCACATATATGTATATCCGGGGGTACCGCCTGAAATGGCCGCAACTATTTTTCCATTACAATCTCCGTTACAGGTTATTGCCGTTACTTTAAACACGGCTGCCAGAGCGGAAGGCTGTATGATCTTTGCCGTATCCTGCGCTACACAACTATTTTGATCGGTAATGATTACAGTATATGTGCCCGCACATAAATTCGAAAGGCTTGAAGTGGTTGCAGCATTGCTCCAGGTAAATGTGTATGGTGATGTACCGCCTGAAGGTGATAAGGAAGCACTTCCTGTGCAACTATCATAACATAAAGGATTTACAGTGATCTGGTGAGGCAATATGGTTATACTAGGCTGAACGGTATCCATCTCGATCAGGGAACAATTATCTGCATCCGTTACAGTAATGGTATATATACCGGCACACAATCCACCTGCTGAATTTGTTGTCGAAGGCACTCCACTGGACCATAAATATTTATAAGGAGGCGTGCCGCCATGTACGTGAAGAGTAATAGTTCCATTACATAATCCTGCACATGTAGCTTTTGTAACTGTAGCGGTATCAGTAATAACTGTAGGTTGTGTTATAGTAGTGGTGTCAGTTAGCTGGCATAGATTACTATCGGTCACCATGTAAAAGTATTTGGCTGCACAAAGATTCTTGCCTGTATCACTGCTTTGCTGAGGGCCTCCATTAAAGCTATAGGTAAACGGAGCAGCTCCGCCTGTAATAGGCGACAATATGATCCTGCCATCGCATTTTCCATTACAGCTATCATTAACCGTTGTCAAACCTACTGCGGTAGGGCCGCTTGAATTAGTAAGTATTGTAGTAAATGTAGCCACGCATAAATTCGCATCGGTTACAGTATAGGTATAAAGCCCTGCACACCTATTGGTTATGCTATCAGTGGTTTGTCCGGTGTTCCATACGAATTTGTAAGGAGCTGTTCCACCCGAGGGCGATAATGAAATAACCCCATTACAAACTGCACCACAATTACTTGCTGATGTAGAAACGTTTGGAGTAACAGGTGAAGGATTGGCTATTATAATTGTCCCTGTATCTGTACATAAGTTAGCATCGGTTACTACTATGGTATACGTTGCTGCGCACAAATTAGTGATAGAGCTTGTTGAAGCACCATTCGACCAGGAATAAGTATAAGGCGCTTTGCCTCCGCTAGGTTTTGATTGGGCAGTGCCATCGCATGAAGAAGGACAAAGGGTATTTGAACCCGTAACCAGGTTATTTAATTTAGGCGGCTGACCAACACTTGTATCTTTTGTTGCTGTGCATTTATTCGCATCGGTTACCACAACTGTATAGGTAGTGGCACATAAACCGATTGCAGAACTGGTAGTTTCACCGTTTGACCATGCGTAGGTATAAGGGCTTGTACCTGCGGAAGGATTAGCAGTAATAGAGCCATTGCAATCACCATTACATGTTGAGTTTACAGGGACAACTGAAATAGTTATTTGAGCAGGTTGTGTAATAGTTACAGAATCAACAACAGTACATAGGTTTTTATCAGTGGCAGTTACTACATACAATGCAGCCGATAAACCTGCTACAGAACTTGTAGTTGATCCACCTGTCCATGAGTATGCGTAAGGAGATGTTCCACCTTTCAGGGTCATAGTAGCTGTTCCATCACTTTCCAGGTAACAAGAATCATTGGTGTGGCTCATACTGTCTTTTAGTGGTGCAGGTTGAGTAATAGTTACATTACCTGATGCTGCACATCCATTAACATCTGTCACGGACAGGGTATATGAATTAGGGCAAAGATTAACTATATTGGAATCAACACCACCATTTGTCCACGAATAAATGTAAGGCAATGTTCCGCCATGTACTGATCCTGTAGCTGTTCCGTTACAGCTTCCGTTACAGGTTACATTAGTTGACGACATTGCAACAGTCAGTAAATTAGGTTGGGTTATTTTTACGGTAAAGGCCGTATCACAACCTTTACTGTCTCCAATTGTAATGGTATATGTTCCCGGAATAAGATTATTAGCTGTAGAGGTGGTGGAAACATTAGGTGCCCATGTGAATGAATAACCTCCATTACCACCTGACACACCAAGAGAAATACTGCCATCGTTTGCACCATTGCAACTTACATTCTGCACAGTTATACCCGGGCTTATAGGTTTAGGTTTCTTTATTGTATCTGACTCACTTGTTAAGCAACCGTTGCCATCTGTAATTGTACATATATATGGGCCGGCACAAAGGCCAGAAATAGAACTTGTTGTGCTGCCTGTTGACCATGAGAATGAATAAGGACCAGTACCCGCTGTTACTGCAACAGAATCACTTCCATCGCAAAGTGTCCAGCAAGTCATCTTCTTAATATAACTCACTAATGTAGCACCACTTGAATTGCTAAGGGCAATTGCAAATGCATGATTACAACCAAGGCTATCGGTAATGGTAACTGTATAAGTACCGGCAAATAAAGAACCTATGCTATCTTTAGTTGAACCATTATTCCACAGGTACGTATATTTTCCAACTCCACCGGTTGGTGAAACTTTTATATAGCCATTAGCGAATTTACACGTAGGTTGAAAAACTGTAGGATTTGATGCAAGTGGCGGTGCCTCGGTAATTGTTACAGAATTAATAATTGAACAGCCATTAAAGTCTGTCACCTTTACGGTATTTACACCCTGGCATAATCCACTGGCGGTTGATGTTGTTTGGCCATTACTCCACAAATAGGTATAAGGTGGGGTGCCGCCTGTTACCGTATCTTCTGCTGTACCTACGCAGGCTCCATTACAACTTATATTGGTTTGAGAAGTAGACCCTGCAAGTTGCGGTGGATTACTAAACACTACTGAATCACTGTTAGTACAACCTCCGTTATCATGGACTGTAATGTAATATGTACCTGCACAAAGGTTTGAAGCTGTTGAAGTGGTCTGTCCGTTACTCCATGAATATATATAAGGAGGATTACCACCTGATGCATTCGCACTGGCAGTTCCATTGCATGAGCCAAAACAGCTAAGGCCTGTGGCAGAACTGGTAATAGTAATGGTTACTGTTGGTACAATAGTTACAGGTTGAGTTATTACACACGAATCAGCATCTTTAACTGTTACTGTATACGTTCCCGGGCATAAATTTGAAGCGGAATCGGTAGATTGAACCGGGCTGGTATTCCAGGAATATACATAAGGCGGGGTACCGCCGTGTACGATTACTCTAGCATTGCCATTACACGCAACGCAACTTGTATTCTGCGATTTAATAGCGGTACTTAGTATGGGAGGTTGTGTAACGCCAAAAAATACAGAGGAAGAGCAACCATTGGCATCATTCACACGCATGGAATCGTTAGCATTGGCACATAAGCCGGTAATGCTATCGGTTGTTTGTGTAACACCTCCATTCCAGTTATAAGTATAACCGGGGGTACCACCCGATACATTTGCAACTGCTTTTCCATCGCAAGTTCCGTTACAGGTAGCTTCAGAAATGGTTAAGCCTGCAGAAATTGCCATAGGTTGAGTAAGTGTAACAACAGTAGCTGAATCAATACATCCATTCTTATCACTGGCATATAATGTATATGTACCTGCACACAGGTTTTTAATTTTAGCTGTACTCTGTCCCGTAGGTTCCCATAAGTATGAATATGCGGGTGAACCACCTGTAGTAATTGTAGAAATAATACCTGTACAAGCTCCATTACATACCGGGCTTACAGGGGGTGGATTAAGCGCCACACTTAATCCTGTTGGCTGCGTAATAGTCACCGAGTCTTTTATCTTACAACTTTGTGCATCGGTTACAGTTACAATATATTTTCCCGCACAAAGGTTAGGATCATTAGGACCTATTGTAAGATTACTCCATAAATAACTATACGGCGCTGTACCACCCGTTATTTTGGTAATCGAAGCAGTTGCATTACAATCGCCATTACAGTGGAGCGGATTAGGGCTTGCAGTTGTAATTGTAGCTAATGGATTGGGTTGTGTAATGGTAACATTGGTAGAATCCTTACAACCATTAGCGTCGGTGGCTACAACTTTATATACTCCTGCACACAGGTTTGTAGCGGTTGTTGTAGTTTGGCCATTACTCCATTTGTATGTATAGCCCGGTGTTCCTCCTGATGCAGCAGCTGAAACCTTTCCATTACATAAGCCATTACAGGTTACGTTTACCTGATTACTGATAAGTATTCCTACAGAGGATGGAGCTATAATGGTAACCGTTGTAGTACTTGTGCAGCCTGAGTCATCGGCAGCAGTTATGTTATATGAACCCGCACACAAGTTTATAATATTTGTAGTTGTTTTTCCATTGCTCCATAAATAGGTATATGGTGCCCCATTACCATTTGAAGCTGTTGCCGTAGCGCTGCCATTGCAATTACTAAAACAGGTTGGCGGGGTATTTGTAGTTGCAATGGTAACAGCTGAAGGATCAGTAAGGGTAACCTTACTTGTGTCGGAACAACCATTTTTATCAGTTACTGTCAAGGTATATATACCGGCTGTCAGCCCGTTTATACATGCTGTTGTTTGTCCGCCCGGCGCCCAACTATAAGTATATGGTGGAGTACCGTTTTTTGCTGTAGGGCAAATAGAACCGGTTGCACCTCCATGGCATTTAGGTTCAACAATTACATTGGTAATTGTTATAGGGTTAGGCTGCGTAATGGTAACAGAATCTTTGATTGTACAGCTTTGCGCATCGGTTACAGTAACTATGTATTTACCAACACAAAGGCCGGAAACAGAAGTATTGGTATTTGTAAAATTGGTGCTTCCGTTATTCCATGCGTAGGTATAACCGGGTGTGCCCGATCCGGCTAAAACAGTAACCGAAGCAGTTGCATTGCAATTTCCATTACATAAAAGCGGGTTAGGGCTCGCAGTAATAGATTGTATGGTAAGCGCACTTGGCTGCGTTATTGTAACAGTATTGGAATCTTTACAACCATTACCATCGGCTACAACAACCTTATACACTCCTGCACACAGGTTGGTTGCGGTTTGAGTAGTTTGGTTACTGGGTGTCCATTTATAAGTATACCCCGGTACCGGAGTTCCTCCGCTGGGGTTTGCTGTTGCTGATCCATTGCATAAACCATGGCAGGTAACATTTGTAGGGGTTGGAATAGAGACAGAGACTGGAGTGGGTGCAGTAATAAGTACTGTTGCTGTATCAGTACAAAGTAAACTGTCATATACAACTACGGTATATGTTCCTGCACATAAACCTGTTGCAGTTTGGGTTGTTTGCTTAGGAGCTTCCCATACATAAGTATAGGGTGCGCCATGTCCACTTGAACCTACTGCCGTTGCAGTACCATTACAATTACTATTACAAGTAGGATTACTATGTGAAACAATTGACTTAACAGTAACTGTATACGAGATTGTGATTGGAGCAAGTGTATTATGGCAGCCATTAACATCTTGAATATGGATCTTGTAAGAACCATTACACAAATTAGTATAGTTCAAATAGGTAGGGCACCCAGGAGTTGAGCCTTTGGGTCCACCATTATACCAGGAATAGGTATAACTCGGTGTTTCACCGGTAACGCAATAATGAATGGACCCGTTACAGGAGGTAGCACAAGTTGGTTGTTTGGGTGTATAGGCAATAGCTAATTTGCTTGGCTCACTGATTGTAATATAATTGGGGGCAGAAAGTGAACCGTCAGATGAATCGTAAATTTGATAATTCACGTTGACACTGCATAAGCCAGTAATAGTATCCGTTGTAGCTGTAGATCCGGTACTCCATTGGTATGAATAAGGCCCACCTGCAGTTGGGTAGACTTTTGTTATCCAGGCACTCCCATTACATGGTGCCAATCCTCCTCCAAGACTATCACAGGCAGCTGGATTACTACTGTAATGACAAGTTAAATTCGTTTGCCCAAAGTGAGAAGAATCTACAGAAGTAACATGGTGTGTACTGTGTGTTGTTGCGTTCAGGTCGCTTACCTGATAATGTTGAAAATAGATTTTACCTTTTGGTGAAACTATGTTCAAATTGCTAAAGTTTTGCTGGTTTACCTGTTGCTCAATAAATAAAATTGAGTGTGTAATATCAATTGTTTTAGTGCTGTTTCCTGTTATCGTTAAATTACCGCAAGCTATTTCAAAACCGTTTGCTATTAATTGACCTGAATTAACTGTAATAGTTGAAGCATCCAGCATGGTATACATTTTCCACGATCCGCTTCCGTCAAAAGAGACGGGTCCGAGTTTTCTGCATCCGGTATTAATAACATTACCTTGTTGCGAAGATTTAAGGTTTAAACTACCTTGAAATTGATAATCTAAATGCCCCTCTAATAAAAGGGATCCATAAATATCTATTGCAGAAGCACTGTTACCTTCCAATACTGGATTGTCAATGTCGCGTAAGGTCTGCAGCGTATGGCATAAAGCCGTGCCGGTAATGGTAACCTGTTCGTAAGGATTGCTAAAGGAGTTTAAGTCGAAAAATACATCATCGGTATAGGTTGGTATACCTGCTCCTCCGTTTCCGCCACTGGTATGCGACCAATGGCTTGCGTCGTTCCAGTTACCTCCATTCCCCACCCAGTATAAGGTCCCGGCCATGCCATTAAAGGCAAGTGACAGGAAAAACAATAAAAATATACTAGTGTGAATAAATATTTTCCTCAACATCAATAGGCTTTTAACGGTATTCTGTATACGCAATTTCACAAAAATGGTTACAATTCAACCTCAGTAACATTGGCTAAGATACGATTTTCTAACAGAGGGGTGTTATTAAACCCCTTACTTTTGTGCGAAATAAGAATTGAGGATGAATCGTATTGCCATTTTTGCATCGGGCGAGGGAACTAATGCACAGCGTTTTATAGATTACTTTAAGAATAGCAAGGATATACGGGTTTCACTGATCGTAACCAATAGCGCAAAAGCTAATGTAATTGAGCGTGCTAAAAAAGCAGGGATACCATACTTACTTATTGACAGAGATACATTTTACAGTACAAATAAAATAGTAGACGAACTTAAGCACAAGGCAGACTTTATTGTGTTGGCAGGCTTTATGTGGATGATACCTGAAAATCTTATCAGAGCGTTTAATGGTAAAATGGTAAACGTACACCCGGCTCTTTTACCAAGCTATGGTGGCAAGGGAATGTACGGCAAGTATGTACATGAAGCGGTGATCAAAAACAAAGAGAAGAAGAGTGGCATTACTATTCATTTTGTAAATGAACATTACGATGAAGGGAAGATAGTTTTTCAACAAGAATGCAGTGTTGAAGCAAGTGATACGCCTGAAACATTGGCAAATAAAATTCATAAACTTGAACATGAGAACTATCCTGTTGTTGTAGAAAAACTACTGCAAAAGAATATATCATAAATTTGCGCAACATATGGCGACAGAATCAGACATAAAAAGGCCTATCAGGGTATTAGTAGCTAAGGTGGGGCTTGATGGACATGACAGGGGAGCGAAAGTAATTGCTTCTTTTTTGCGTAATGCAGGCATGGAAGTTATATATACCGGTTTGCATCAAACGCCTGAAAGTGTTGTAAATACAGCTTTGCAGGAAGACGTAGATGCGATCGGCTTAAGTATTCTTTCCGGGGCGCATAATACAGTTTTCCCAAAGGTTATAAAAATGATGAAGGAAAAAGGAATGAATGATGTGCTACTGACAGGCGGTGGAATTATTCCTGAAAAAGATATGGATGAGTTGGCAAAAATAGGTGTAGGCAAGCTTTTTGGCCCGGCTACCGAAACCGGTGTTATTGTAGAATACATTCGCCAGTGGGTGAAAGAACATAGAAATTTTTAAATAAAAGTTGCATATGAGCACATTTCAAAATCTGAAAACAGAAATTAAAGACGGCATATATTTTCTTACCGTTAACCGCCCAGATAAACTGAATGCGCTTAACAGGCAAACGGTTGTAGAAATTGGCGAAGCCATAAAAGAAGCTATTGCTGACAAAAATGTAATGGGTGTAATAATTACCGGAGAAGGTCAAAAGTCATTTGTAGCAGGTGCTGATATTAAGGAATTTATGAGCCTTTCCGCTGAGCAAGGTAAACAGTTAGCCAGATCGGGCCAGCAAATATTCCAAAGTATAGAAGATTCTCCCAAGCCTGTTATTGCGGCCGTTAATGGTTTTGCATTGGGTGGCGGTTGTGAATTATCAATGGCATGTCATTTGCGTGTTGCGAGTGAAAATGCACAATTTGGCCAGCCTGAAGTAAACCTGGGATTAATACCCGGTTATGGCGGAACACAACGGTTAACAAAATATATTGGCCGCACAAAGGCGCTTGAATTGACAATGACGGCTGCCATGATAAAGGCACCCGAGGCATTACAATTAGGTCTGGTAAACTACGTAGTTGCACCCGAAGCACTTATTGCAAAATGCGTTGAACTGCTGAATGTTATAAAAACCAAATCACCCGAAGCTATTGCATGTTCAATACGTGCAATTAATGCCTTTGATGAAACACAGGCAGGTTTTGAGGCAGAATTAACAGAATTTGCGAAATGTTTTACTACTGAGGATATTAAAGAAGGAATAAATGCGTTTGTAGAAAAGCGTAAACCTCAGTTTGCAGGGCGTTAATATTGAAAAGATAATTGAAACAGGTAAAAGCACTTGCTGGCCAAACAATAGTATACGGCGTTCCTAGTATTATAGGGCGCCTGCTTAATTACCTTCTCGTTCCACTTTACACACGTGCTTTTTCTACCTCCGATTTTGGTACCGTTACTTCACTATACGCATATGTATCATTCCTGAATATTGTGCTTACCTATGGTATGGAAACTTCCCTGTTCAACTTCTCGCGTATGGCAGAAGACAAGAAGAAGGTTTTCAGCACTATACTTACTTCAGTTACTATTTCATCGCTTATCTTTCTGTCGCTGGCCTATGTTTTCAGGTTCAATATTGCAGCATTTGTAAAAGACCCTACGCACCCCGACTTTATTATATGGGTGGCACTTATATTAAGTGCCGACGCATTGGCTTCAGTGGCTTTTGCCAAATTACGGGAACAGAATAAAGCCCGGAATTTTGCTATCATCAAGTCATTCAATATTCTCATTTACATACTGTTCAATATATTCTTCATTGTTATATGCCCTAAAATTTATGCTGATCCGAACAATATTCTTTACGGGCTAGTTCAGCATATATATAACCCCAACTTAGGTGTTGGGTATGTGTTTATTTCCAATGTGGCATCGAGTGTAATTACCTTATTCATGCTTCTACCGACTATGTCGAAAGCAGGTATTCACTTCGATATGCAACTCTGGAAGAAAATTATGCCCTATGCGCTTCCTCTTTTATTGGCGGGGCTTGCCGGTATGGTTAACGAAACCCTTGACCGTATCATTTTACTGTACCTGTTACCCGATGATATTGCCAAACAGCAGATTGGTATTTATGGCGCCTGTTATAAAATATCTATTATAATAACCATGTTTGTTCAAGCATTCAGGTATGCTGCTGAGCCTTATTTCTTTGCCCATTCCAAGGACGAGGACTTTTACAAAATGTTCGCTGATGTAACCAAGTACTTTATAATAGGCTGTTTGCTTATTTTCCTTGGCACTATGTTCAACCTCCCATGGATACAATATTTTGTGGGTAAAAATTTCCGTTCGGGGCTTGCAGTGGTCCCTATTTTGCTTCTTGCCAACTTATGCCTTGGTGTATTTTATAACTTATCTATGTGGTATAAGCTGGCACATAAAACTATGTATGGGGCCTATCTAACTATCTTCGGGGCAGTAATAACTATTGTTATAAATGTTGTATTTATTCCAAAATACGGATACATGGCTTCGGCCTGGGCAACACTCATTTGTTATGCTGCAACTATGGTTATGTCGTACATTACCAGCCGTAAACAATTCCCTGTAAAGTTTGATATGCCACGTATTGGATTATACTTTGCATTATCCTTAACTTTGTACCTTACAAGTGAGTATATTCACATCGGGTCAACTGTAGCTAATTTGATATTTGATAATTGTATGATTGTTGCCTTTGCAGTTATAGTTTACCTGGTAGAAAGGCCAACATTTGCAATATTAAAGAAGAAGTAACGTCTAACATAATAGCATATCATGAAAATTAAAGTTATAAATAAGTCGAAACATGTTTTGCCGCAATATGCAACAGTTGCATCGGCAGGTTTCGATGTACGTGCAAACATTGATGCAGCAATGGTTCTTAAGCCATTGGAAAGAGTGTTGGTGCCAACGGGTTTGTTTTTCGAAATACCTGTGGGGCACGAAGCGCAGGTTCGCCCGCGTAGCGGATTAGCATTTAAAAATGGAATAACCGTTCTTAATTCACCGGGTACTATTGATGCCGATTACAGAGGCGAACTAAAAGTATTGCTTATCAATCTTTCCAACGAAGACTTTACAATTAACGACGGCGAACGTATTGCACAGGTTGTTATAGCAAAGCATGAACAGGCAGAGTGGGTTGAAGTAGAACAGCTTATGGAAACAGCAAGAGGTGATGGTGGTTTTGGACACACAGGTAAAAAGTAATTTTAAACAAGAGTATAGTTTATGAAATTGATCATTCCAATGGCAGGTATGGGTAAACGTATGCGCCCGCATACACTTACTGTACCTAAGCCTTTATTACCTGTGGCAGGTAAACCAATGGTGCAGCACCTGGTTGAAGATATTTGTAAAATGACAGGCGAAAAAATTGAAGAGATTGGTTTTGTAATTGGCAATTTTGGTAAAGAAGCTGAGCAAAACCTGCTTAAGGTTGCTGAGAACATGGGAGCTAAAGGAAAAATATTTTACCAGAAAGAACCTTTGGGAACGGCTCATGCAACCTTGTGCGCAGCTGAATTATTAAAAGGTAAGGTAATAGTAGCATTTGCTGACACACTGTTCAGAGGCGAGGTGAAAATTGATGCATCGAAAGATGGGGTGATATGGGTACAAAAAGTTCAGGACCCTAGACCTTTCGGAGTAGTAAAACTCGATGCACAAAACATAATTACACATTTTGTAGAAAAGCCGCAGGAGTTTGTTTCGGACCTTGCTATTATTGGTATTTATTATTTCAACGATGGTGAGTATTTGCATAAAGAGATGCAATACCTTATTGATAATGACATAAAAGAGAAAGGAGAGTACCAACTTACCAATGCTCTTGAAAACATGAAAAAGAAAGGCACCCGGTTTACAGTGGCTGAGGTGCAGGAGTGGCTCGATTGTGGTAATAAAGATGCTATGTTGTTTACAAACCAACGGATGCTCGCTACGAAAACAGATAGAAAAACTACGACCAAGGTGGAGAACTCGAAAATTATCCAGCCTTGTTATATTGATGAATCAGTAGTGCTGAAAAACTCGACGATCGGCCCTAACGTATCTATAGGAGCAAAGACAGTAATTGAAAATTCAGTTATAACAGATTCAATTATTCAGGAAAGCACTACCATTCTCAAATCAGATATTCATTCGTCGATGATAGGTAGTTATGTTTCACTTGAAGGAATAAAAGGCAATTTGAGTATTGGCGATTACAACCAGGTTAAAAACTAAGCCTGAATCCCATGGAAAGGCTTCGCAAATATGGTTTTCAGTTAGCTGCAATTTCATCTTTTGCAATGCTGTTTTATTCTTGCGGAACTTCAAAAAAGACAGTAGCTCCTACCAAAGTAAATGTTGTACACAAAGAACTTACCCGTGATGACCGTGACGAGGTTATGGCAGATTATTATGAGGCAAGCAAGCAACGCATACTTGGAAATTACGACAGGGCAATTGAAGTATATAAGCAATGCCTGAAAATACAACCTGATAATGCTGCTGCCAATTTTCAGATAGCCGATATTTATGAATTCTACAAAAAGCCTGACTCTGCAATTGTGTATGCAGGCCGCGCCGCTCAAATAGATCCCTCAAACATATGGTACCAGGACTTATATGCGCAGTGCTTGCAGGATAAAGGCCGGTTTAAGGATATGGAGGCAGTGTATGAAGGGCTAATAAAGAATCATCCGGATGAAACTGATTATTATTATAAGCTGGCACTTGCACAAATTGAATTGGGAGAATATGAAAAAGCTGCAGACACCTATGATAGAGTAGAAGTGAAATTGGGTGGATTCAGTGAGGAGATTACTAAAGAAAAGATAAAACTATATGAAACGGTTAAGGACTTTACCAAGGCCGAAGCACAGATACAATCATTAATAAAGTTTGATACTACCAACGTACAGAATTATGTTGAATTGGGTGATCTGTATGACCTGGAAGGTAAACACGATGAGTCGTTTAAACTTTATCAGAGTTTAGAACAACGTTACCCGCATGAGCCATCTGTAAGATTGGCGTTGGCAGAATATTACCGTGCTAAGAAAAATGATAAAAAATCATTTGAAGAGTTAGACGCTGCCTTTAAGGAACCAGGCATGGACATAGATTCGAAACGAAGAATATTATTAAGCTTTAATTCCGTAAGTAACGGACACGATAGCTTGGAGATAGAGGCGCTGGAATTATGTTCCTCTATGGTTCAGGCACATCCTAATAATCCAGAAGCGCACAGACTGTACGGTGATTTTCTTTTCCGTGAAGCTTCATATAATGAAGCAAGGGAGCAATACAGGTATACGGTTAGTGAAGATAGCAGCAAATACCTGATATGGAGCCAGCTTATGGGTTGCGATATACAACTGAATGATTTTACCGACCTTGCAAAAGTAAGCAGCAGTGCAATGGAATTATTTCCGAACGACCCACAAGCCTATTTATTTAATGGAGTGGCGAATAACCAAAAGAAAAATTATACGCTTGCTGTTACTTCTTTAAGTAAAGGAGTAGATTATGTGGTAAATGACAATGCACTTTTGCTCGAATTTTATTCTGCATTAGGCGATGTATACAATTCATTGAAAAGGTATAATGCATCAGATTCTGCTTTCGAGGCCGCACTTAAGCTAAATCCGAATAACGATAATATTTTGAATAATTACAGTTATTACCTGTCGGAAAGAGATACCGATTTGGCAAGGGCTGAACAAATGTCGAAACTTGCCAATGATATTTCACCTGATAACGGAACCTATCTCGATACCTATGCATGGATATTTTATAAAGAAGGTAATTATGCGAATGCTAAAATTTGGGAAGACAAATCTCTTGCTCATGGCGGACAAAAAGATGCTGCCGTGTTAGATCACTATGGAGATATAGTATATATGGTTGGCGATAAGGATACCGCGCTTGATTATTGGCAAAAGGCAAAATCAATGGGACTGAATAGCGATCTATTAAATAGAAAGATACAAGACAAAAAACTTTACAATAAATAAACTAAAGTGTTTAAAAAGAGAATATTGTGGTTTTTTGTTCCTGTAATACTGTTTGTTTCGTGTAAGCCTGCCCGAAAGATCCAGACCTCTGAAACGACTTATTACAATGCTGCGGGGCTTAAACATGAGAATGCAAGTGTACTGCTTGCAAAACTGAAATCGCGCAGATTTGATTACAAATGGATCAGTGCGCATTTTTCAGTAGATGTTGCTGTTGACAGCTCAACTACTTCTTTCGGCGGAACGGTGAGGATACGAAAGGATAGTATTATATGGATGACAATTTCCCCATTACTTGGTATTGAGGTTGCCAGGGTACTGTTAAATAAAGATACTGCCATGTTTATTGATAAAGTACACGACAGGTACTTTAAAGGTAATTACGATTATATAGATTCATTGCTGGATGATGATATAGATTATGAATTGATACAGTCTGTTATGGTAGGGAGTAATATTGACTTTTATAGTGATACTGCCAAGCTGAAAGGGTACTATGATGGGCAACAATATTTGCTGAGTACGGTGGCACGCAGGCAACTAAAAAGGATATTGTTCCATAACCTTAACATCCGTACCAAGAACGATGTTCAGTTCATATGGTTCGATAAAAAAGACTATCATATTAACAGGATACGTGTAGAAGATTTTGTAAATCACCGTACGTTGGATGCATTTTATACCGATTTTCAACAGGTCGATTCAGTGATGTTCCCTACGCATATTCAATACGTAATATCAGCTGAAAAGACCATAAAGATTGACTTACAATATAAAAAAGTATATTTCAAAACGCAGGAGGAAACACCATTCAATATCCTCCCCAAGTATGAGCGCATACAGTATAAGAAATAGCATATTCTGGATCCTTTTACTTCTTGTTTTCTCGGCACCGCTTTATGCGCAAAAAGACCGTAAAGACCTTGAGGAAAAGAAAAAGAAGCTGATGGAGGAAATGGCTTCCCTCAATAAGTCGCTTAAGGACGTGAACGTTAATAAAGAGATCACACTCAACGAACTTCTTACCCTGAACAAGCGAATAAGTGTTCGCGAGGAAATTATTGCCACCATGCAAAGTGAGGTTGAAATTCTTCAGAAGCAAATAGAAGATGGAAACGATTCCATTGGCGTAATGGGTGGCAGGCTGGGTGAACTAAAGAAAGAGTATGCCCGGATGATTTGTGATGCATACAGAAACCAAGGCGCTTATAATAAACTCATGTTCATTTTTGCTGCAAAGGATTTTGAGCAGGCTGTATTGCGTATGCATTATCTTGAAGAATATGAGGAATATGAACATAAGGAGGCAATAATGATAGATTCTACCCGGAAGGATTTAAATGAACAGGTGCAGCGTTTACAAAAGAAGAAAGACGAGAAGAAGGAGTTATTGGCTAATGAGGAATCAGAGAAACAGGAGCTTACTAAAGAAAAAGAAGAGCAACAGAAAGCCTTTGTAAAGCTTCAGGGGAAAGAGAAGGAGCTTAAAAAGCAAATTGCAGTGAAACAGAAAGCTGCTAAGAAATTAGATGAAGCGATACATAAAATTATTGCTGATGAAATGAATAAGGAGCGGGAAAAGGCGCATAAAAATCCGAAGAACAATGGCAGTG
This sequence comes from Bacteroidota bacterium, assembly GCA_013289395.1. GTDB lineage: Bacteria > Bacteroidota > Bacteroidia > JABEUT01 > JABEUT01 > JABEUT01. Next base: position 41,010 of record JABCZY010000002.1, on the reverse strand, counting down.
AAATGAGCCTGACACCGGAAGCCAAGGCACTATCGAAAAACTTTGAAGGCAATAGGGGTAGCTTGCCTTGGCCTGTTGTAGAAGGCTTGATATATAAGCACTTTGGCCCTTATTCACCAATGCCCGGTATTGAACTGAATAATAATGGGGTTGATATTTCGACTACAAAAGGCGCTGTTGTAAGGGCTGTTTTTCAGGGAACGGTAACTACTGTAACTGAAATGCCTCAGTTGGGTAAAGTGGTAATTGTTAAGCATGGCGAATACTTCAGTGTGTATTCGAATCTGAAGGATGTGTTTGTAAAAGCGGGTGATATCCTTACTACCAAGCAAACGATAGGTACCATATTATTCAACGATGAAGATGGTAAAACAGACCTTCACCTGGAACTTTGGAAGGACGAAAACAAACTGAACCCGGAAGATTGGCTTATAAGGAGAGGTTAATTAGATATTTGTAAACCACTTTAAATCAACTGGTTGTAGACGTGTTTTGAAAATAAGTGCCACTCAGCTGCTTTTTTAACAAGAATTAACATACATTTGTTCTAACAAACAACATCTAAAAAACAGACACCCATAGAGATAAACTGCTACTCAATTAACTTTAAAAAAGTAATCTCATGGAGCAGTTTGTTGACGATGACGATCTTATTCGTCAGTATCAGGGTGGAGAAGAAGAGGCTATGGCCGAACTTCTTAAACGTTATAAAAAACGTGTTTACACATACATTTTAAACGTAGTACGCAACCGCGAAGTTGCTGAAGACATTTTCCAGGAGACTTTTTTTAAAGTTATTCGTACACTTAAAAAGAAGCAGTACAATAGCGAGGGAAAATTCATTCAGTGGGTGGTTCGGATCGCGCATAACTTAACCATTGACTATTTCCGCCAGAACGGAAAGATATCTACCATAAGCAAAATTGTAAGGCCCGATGGTAAGGTAGTTGATGTGTTTGATGTGGTTAAGATAGAAGACCACTCTCACGAAGACACCTTAATAAAGAGCCAGATCCGCAAGGATATCCGTAAACTGGTAGAGCATTTGCCGCAAGAGCAAAAGGAAGTGGTAATACTTCGCCACTACTATGATATGAGCTTTAAAGAAATAGCCGATCATACCAATGTAAGCATCAATACTGCATTGGGCCGCATGCGCTATGCACTTATAAACCTTCGCCGCTTGGCCGAGGAGCACCAGGTTGCACTTACTGTTTAGGTTTATGTTTCATGATGAGAGAAAGCCCGGTTTACCCGGGCTTTTTTTATAACTATATTGTGCAGTAATGTGTTAATAATCAAATAATTACAATCAACTACTCGAACCATGTGTCATGGCTAAAGCCTTAAAACATTGGCATGCAAATAACCCCACCTTTAAAGGTGGGGTTTACCATAAAATACATTAACATAGGCTTTAGCCATGAATGGAGCAAATATTGCAGGCAATATTCAAAGTCTAAACACGTTTTATTGTAAAGCGGAAATATGATGAAAAGGTATTTTAGGACAATACATAATAAATATGAGAATCTTCCGTTTAAGATATTATAACAATCAAAAACCAATATGGTATATGCAAAAAAATACTACTTCTTTTATTCACTCCAACACGGAGCAGGACATTCCTGTTTCCCTCAATTCTGCGAAGAAAAATAGCGGGGAGCAAGCTGAACCTTCAAGCAGGGTCATTGAGAATATTTTAAATTTCTCAAAGGCATTGCATATTGAACCAAAGGCTGACGGGGAAAGCTTTATTGAATACGTAGCTAACTAATTATCGGTTCTAAGCTACCTGATAATGTAAGGCTTTATAGCTTTGCCAATCAGACTATTGTTCATGAAGAAAGAAGAACTCTTCCGTCATATTATTGACTATTTCCAGGCTCACCAGCCCAATGCAGCCACTGAGTTGCATTACGGTAATCCGTTTGAATTACTTGTAGCAGTGATACTTTCTGCACAGTGTACCGATAAGCGTGTAAATATGGTTACGCCCGAACTTTTTCATCGATTCCCTACAGCAAAAAAAATGGCTGAGGCAGATATTGATGAGGTAAGAGAATATATAAAAAGCATTAGTTACCCGAATAGCAAAGCCGGTTACCTTGTAAATGGTTCAAAGGTGTTAATAGATAAGTTCAAAGGTGAAGTGCCTTCTACTATTGAGGAGCTCACCACCATCCCCGGGGTTGGGCGTAAGACAGCCAATGTAATTGCCTCTGTGGTATATAATAAGCCAGCCATGGCTGTAGATACGCACGTTTTCAGGGTAGCAGCAAGAATAGGGTTAACTACAAATGCAAAGAATCCCTTGCAAACCGAAATGCAATTGATAAAACATATTCCGGAAGAAAAAATACCCTTGGCTCATCACTGGCTAATTTTGCATGGCAGGTACGTATGCCTTGCACGAAAACCATTGTGCGATAAGTGCGGTATATCGCAATGGTGCAAGTATTATAAAATCCATTCTACAAAACAAAAATAGCAGCAATTATAATCGTGATGATTATAATGAGGAATGCCCAAAGATCAGCAGGAAAGTATTTGCCATACTTTGCATACATCTCCTTAAAAAGATTTTTACTCATGCCGCAACGCTTCTATAGGGTCTAACCTCGATGCTTTAATGGCAGGGTATACACCTGAAATTACCCCTACAATAAAGCAGATGGTAACACCGGTAAATATCCAAACCCAGGGAATTATAAAACCAACGCCAAACATCAGGGCCAGCATATTACCACCTAAAATGCCAAGCAAAATACCAATTAGCCCGCCTAGTTGCGAAATTACAACGGCTTCAATAAGGAATTGATTTCGTATAAAGTTTTTGGTAGCGCCAATCGCTTTCCGGATGCCTATTTCGGTAGTACGTTCAGTAACCGAAACCAACATAATATTCATTAACCCGATAACTGCCCCGAGCATAGTTATTATACCCAGCACCAAGGCTCCTATGGTTGCCTTCGACATTAAACCTATTAATGTATTGGCAAAGTCATCACTCTTTGCAATGGCAAAATTATCGTCCTTGCCTAAAGGCACATCGCGTATTATCCTGAATAAACCTGTTGCTTCACTTGTTGCAGCGTCCATTTGGTTCTGGCTATTAACTCTAACGCTTACCCTGAATGTCATGGAACCGATATCCGGAATAGCACGGGCCACATTAACAGGAACAACTACAACCCTGTCACCACCAAAACCAAAGCCATTGCCCTTAGAACTGAAAACACCAATTATCTTAAAGTCGCCACCGTTACCTACAGTAATTACTTTGCCTATCGGGTCTTCATGCTTTTTAAATAAATCACCAACTACTTCCTGCCCCAGTATAATAACCTTTCTGCCATCCGTAACTTCTTCTTTCGAAAAATTCCTTCCTTTACTCAGGTCATAGCCTGATGTTGTCATGTAGTTTTCGTCAGAGCCATCAATCTCTATATTCGGATTGGTTTTTTCTGTGCCATATTTTAATGTGGCAATATTACTTGCAACTGTGCTTATAGAAGCCGTTGCCGGGAAAGAATACTGGTCCACAAAGGACTTGGCATCTTCGTACGAAATGTTCTTATATATTTTAGGTTTTTTACCGCCTTTGCCAACGTGAATAAATGAATCGTGGTTTTTTATGGTAAACGTATTGGCACCCATGCTGGCAAAGTTGCTGTTAATAGCCTCTTTCATTGCATCAATAGAAGTTAGAATGCCTACCAACGAAAAAATACCAATGGCAATGATCAGCATAGTAAGAAAGGTGCGTAGCTTTTGGCTCGCAATGGAACTTAATGAGATCCGTATGTTTTCTCTTATCTGAGCTGAATTCATTTCAAAACAAATATACTGTTTCTTAGCCCTTGAAAATAGAACTACCCACCCTTACCATATTGCTGCCCTCTTCAATAGCTATTTTGTAATCTCCACTCATGCCCATTGAAAGGTATTTGAAATTGTGCTGCTTTTCCAGTTTTTTATAGAAAGCCGATAACTCGCGAAACTCTTTACGTATGTGTTCTGCATCAGCCGTATTGGTTGCCATGCCCATTAAGCCCACAATTTTTACATTGGTTAATGCGGAAGCAGTTGTAAGAATCTCTTCTGCTTCTTGCTCCGTAAGCCCGTGTTTGCTTTCTTCCTGTGCAATGAACATTTCAAGCAAGCATTCAATAACCCTATTATTTTTCCTGGCTTGTTTATCAACTTCAGCCAATAGCTTAAAGCTATCGATAGAATGAATTAGTGATACGAAGGGAGCAATGTATTTTACCTTATTGGTTTGTAGCGTACCAATACAGTGCCATTGAATATCATCGGGCAGTTGCGGTTTTTTCTCCACTAATTCCTGTACACGGTTCTCACCAAAAACACGTTGCCCGGCAGTATAAATAGTTTGTAATGCTTCTACTGGTTGGAATTTAGATACTGCTACCAATGTTACATGTGCGGGTATGCTTTCACACACCGATTTGTATCGTTGAAGTAATGCAGAAGAATCCATGAGAATTAAGGAAGCTTATAGTTTCGCTTTTACCTCTACAGTTTCGTATCCTTCAATTATGTCGCCGACTTTAATATCGTTGAACTTCTCGATATTCAATCCGCATTCATAACCCGATACTACTTCCTTCACATCGTCTTTAAAGCGCTTCAGTGAACCTAATTCGCCGGTATGCAATACAATACCATCACGTATAATACGTATCTTGGTATTGCGGGTAACTTTTCCGTTAAGTACCATACAACCAGCTACTGTTCCTACTTTCGACACATCAAATACTCCGCGAACTTCAAGGTTACAGGTAACTTTTTCCTGCACTTCAGGGCTTAACATACCCTCCATAGCGGCTTTCACCTCTTCAATTGCATTGTATATGATAGAGTAGAGGCGAATATCGATCTGTTCCTGTTCAGCCAACTTACGCGCACTTACTGAAGGCCTTACCTGGAAACCTAATATAATTGCGTTAGATGCAGAAGCCAATAACACATCAGATTCAGTAATAGCACCTACACCTTTGTGTACAATGTTTACAGATATTTTCGTGCTTGAAAGTTTTAATAACGAATCGCATAATGCTTCAATAGAACCGTCAAAGTCACCTTTCACAATAACATTCAGTTCTTTAAAGTCACCTATAGCCAAACGCCTTCCGATCTCATCAAGCGTAATATGTTTCTTGGTCTTTAAACCTTGCTCACGTTGCAATTGTAAACGTTTGTTCGCAATTTCACGTGCTTCCGATTCACTTTCTACTACGTGGAACTGGTCACCTGCCTGAGGTGCACCATCTAAACCAAGTATTAAAGCCGGCATAGCAGGAGTTGCAGTTTCTATAGGCTGGCTACGTTCGTTGTGCATAGCTTTTACCTTACCGTTATAGCAACCTGCAACAATTACATCACCAACTTTTAATGATCCGCCTTCAACCAAAATAGTAGTTACATAACCCTTACCCTTATCCAGGGCCGATTCAATAACAATACCATTGGCACGTTTATTCGGATTTGCTTTCAGGTCAAGTAATTCTGCCTCAAGCAATACTTTTTCAAGTAGTTCATTTATTCCTGTTCCTTTCTTTGCAGATATTTCCTGGCACTGGAATTTTCCACCCCAGTCTTCCACAAGTATATTCATACCTGCGAGGGCTTCCTTAATTTTATTAGGGTTAGCTCCGGGCTTATCAATTTTATTTATTGCAAATACCATTGGTACACCCGCAGCTTGTGCGTGATTAATAGCTTCAGTTGTTTGAGGCATAACACCATCATCGGCCGCTACCACAATAATGGCAACGTCGGTTGCTTGCGCACCACGTGCACGCATAGCGGTAAACGCTTCGTGACCCGGTGTATCAAGGAAGGTGATTTTTTTACCGTTCTCTAATGTAACGTTATATGCACCAATGTGCTGAGTGATACCACCCGCTTCACCTGCAATAACGTTTGTTTTACGTATATAGTCAAGTAACGATGTTTTACCATGATCTACGTGACCCATTACTGTAACAATAGGTGAACGTGGTAAAAGCTGGTCAGGAGTATCTTCTTCTATTTTAATTGCTTCCTGTACATCAACACTCACAAATTCTACTTCAAAGCCAAATTCCTGTGCTACTATAGTTATAGTTTCAGCATCAAGGCGTTGGTTGATAGATACGAACAAGCCCAAACTCATACAGGTAGAAATAATATCCTGTATAGGTATGTTCATCATCTTGGCTAATTCATTTGCAGAAACGAACTCGGTAACCTTAATGGTCTTCTTGTCCTGTTCCATCTTTTCCGCTTCCTGCTGCATTTTTTCGCTTATCAGGTCGCGTTTTTGACGGCGGTACTTAGCTGCTTTCGATTTATTGCCCTGGCCACTTAAACGTGCAAGGGTTTCTTTTATCTGTGCCTGAATTTCTTCATCGGTCAATGGGGCACGTGGTTCATTGTGCCTTGGCCCACCTCCACTTCCTGGTTTCCTAGGCGGTGGCGGAGGGTTGTTTGTAGATTGTTGTCCTACATCCTCGCGACTGAACTCTTTTTTAAATATTCTCTTTCTCTTTTTGTTCTGATCCTTTGATGCAGCACCTGTATTGGATGAAGCTATAGGCTTTTGAGGAAGATCTATTTTGCCAATAATAGTTGGGCCTTCAAGCTTACCATATTGCGTAGGCACAAAATTGTCTCCGGGTACCGCTTGTTTTTCTACCGGTGCAGGTGCTTCAGGTGCTACCGGAGGAACTTCTACTACAGGTGTAGCAGGTTCTTCTGTTTTCTTTTTCCCTTTCTTTGGTGCCTCAGCTTCAACCTCTTTTTCAACCGGTTTTTCTTCTGCACTCTTTTTACCACGGCCTTTTTTAGGAGGATTAATAGCATCAATATCTATCTTACTAATAATCTTAGGCTCTTCGATCTTTATTTTAGGCCTGGCTTCAACAACAGGTGCTTCTTTCACCACTATAGGTTCAGGAGCTTTTTTCTTAACAGGAGCAGGTGCTTCTTTTACCACTACAGGTTCAGGAACAGCGACAACCTTTTCGGTTTGCATTTGTTTCGCCTCTTCTCTTACTTTTTTATCGCCTGCAAACTCTTTAAGAACAGCATCGTACTGCTCATCGGTAATTTTAGCGTTGGGGTTTGTGTCCACACTTATTCCCTGCGTTTTCAGGAAATCGGTAATTGTCCCAATACCTACACCGAGATCTTTTGCTACTTTACTTAACCTATGTTTGCCTTCTGCCATATTATAATAATGCGATTTACAGTATCTTATTCAAATTCTTTCTGAAGAATACTGCGTACTTCCTTAATTGTTTCCTCTTCAAGGTCGGTTCTCTTCACAAGCTCTTCAGCACTTAGTTCCAATACGCTCTTAGCTGTATCGCAACCAATTGATTTGAGTTCGTCCAATATCCATCCTTCAATTTCATCTCCAAATTCTTCCAATGGAACGTCTTCGGTATAATTCTCTGCATCTCTGTATACATCAATTTCGTAACCGGTTAGCCTTGCAGCCAGGCGAATGTTATGTCCGCCCTTACCAATTGCAAGTGATACCTGGTCAGGTTTTAAGAATACATCGGCATGTTTCTTTTCTTCATCAATTTTAATTGACGATATTTTAGCAGGGTTAAGCGCCCTGGTAATAAGCAGTGTAGAATTGGTTGTGTAATTGATAACGTCAATATTCTCGTTCTTCAATTCACGAACAATACCATGTATACGTGAACCTTTTACACCAACACAAGCTCCAACAGGGTCGATACGGTCATCGTATGATTCTACTGCAACCTTAGCTCTTTCGCCTGGTTCACGAACAATCTTTTTAATAGTAATAAGTCCGTCAAAAATTTCCGGTACTTCCATTTCAAATAAACGTTCAAGGAACGATGGAGAGGTACGTGATAAAGTAATGATTGGTGTTGTACCATTCATATCTACCTTTAATACTACAGCGCGAATGGTGTCACCTTTCTTAAAGAAGTCAGAAGGAATCTGTTCGGTCCTTGGCATGATAAGTTCGTTTCCTTCGTCATCCATAATAAGGATCTCTTTTTTCCAGATCTGGTATACTTCGCCACTTACTACATCGCCTTCTTTTTCTTTATATTTCTTAAATAATGATTCTTTTTCAAGTTGAGAAATACGTGAGCTAAGGTTTTGCCTTACTGCTAAAATCGATCTGCGGCTGAATTCGTTGAAGGTAACAGGCTCTGATACATCTTCACCTACTTCAAAGTCAGGTTCAATTTTAATAGCATCAGAATATGCTATTTGTGTATTCGGGTTTTCTACAGCACCATCCTCAACAATAGTACGGTTGCGGTATATTTCCACGTCACCCTTATCAGGGTTTACAATGATATCGAAATTCTCATCGGTTTCATAGCGTTTACGAAGCATGGCTTTAAATACATCTTCAATAACATTCATAAGGGTCGCCTTATCAATGCTTTTCATCTCCTTAAACTCGGAGAATGACTCGATAATGTTAAGGTGCGTTGCCTCTTTTTGTTCTGCTGCGCTCGGTGCCTTTGTCATTTTTTATGGTTTTTAAAAGATAAAGATAGCTGTGTTGATTTTATTGTATTTAAATTAAATGAACGTTTAACTATTTCTGATTTTTTCTGTTCTTCAATTTCTATTTTTTCCGGTTCAAATGAGGTTAATGTACCATTGTATTTTTGCCCTTCGGTAGTAATAACACTAACTGTTTTACCAATGTACTTATTGTATTGCTGGGGTACTTTAAAAGGCTCGTCAAGTCCCGGAGACGATACTGTAATTTCAAAATCACCTGCCGAAGCAATTTGTTCTATCAGCTTACGGTGCAGTGAACTGCATTCATCTATTGTTATTCCCTTAACGGTATCTGCAAATACCATAATGCGGTCAGCTGACAATGATTTTATATCCACCAGGAAATAACCATCGTTTTGCTGTTCGTTGAAAAAGGTTCTTATGTCTTCCAAAATACTCATTTAGTATAAACAAAAAAGGAGGTCATTTTTTCCTCCTCCTCAAGTCACTTACTTAAAATCGGCTGCAAAGATATAAAAAAAACTCTGTTAATAAGTATTTATTGAACTTTTCTGTAAATTTATTGGAAAATAAGTGGAAGATTACTACGTTTGCAAGGTTAATGATTAGATTTTCCGCCATTATAGCAAATTCGCGTATGAAGAAGTTAATTGCATTGTTTTTAGGGGCAGTATTGTATACTTCCAGCGTATTTGCTCAACGAAACCTTGAAATAGGCCCCTTTTTAGGTTGCTCTTATTATTTGGGCGAATTAAATCCCAATGGCTTTTTTGACCAGTTTACACATATTGCTGCCGGCGCTGTTTGCCGATATACACTAAGTAACCGTTTAGCTGTTAGGGCAAACCTGTTCTTTGGAGAAGTTTCCGGCGATGACTCTCAGTCGAAATCATCATCTCAACGAGAACGAAACCTTAATTTTGAATCTCCTATAGATGAATTATCAGCCCAGGTGGAATTTAATTTCCTTGAATATGAGCTGGGAGACCCAAAACATTCATTTAGTCCATATATTTTCGCCGGCTTTGGTGCATTTGAAATGAACCCGCAGGGTTTAGTTGGTACCCAGTGGGTTGCATTGCAGCCACTTGGTACCGAAGGCCAGGGAACTTCTGCTAATCCAAACCGCCCCTATGCTCTGGTTCAACCTGCTATACCTTTTGGAATTGGCATAAAGGCTAATTTCTCTAAAACAATTTGCATAAGTTTAGAATGGGGCATGAGAAAAACCTTTACAGGATATATTGATGATGTAAGCGGAACATATGTAAACCCTGCTATTTTGCTGGCTAATAGAGGTCTTAATGGAGCGATGGCTGTAACTTTAGCTGACAGGAGCCTGACAGCTGATAAGGCATCTGATATTGGTGAACAACGAGGTAATGGTAAGGATGATTGGTATTCCTTTGCAGGAATAGTACTTTCTTTCAGACTGCGTATGCACAGTAAGCCTTGTGCAAGCTATAATTAATCTGTAATTTACTTATTTTCAGTCTGTTTTGAGGCATTCCGCCGGTTCTAAATAATTGTTTCACCTTACAAGTTTGCAAAGAGTAATTTATTTGTTAAATTGCGGAATAATAATTGAGATCATTTTGAATGAAAAAAACTATTAAGCGACTTTCTTTGTTCGTTTTGATCTCTCTTTCGTCGGTAAGATTGTTTGCTCAGTCATATTACGAAGACTCTAAAAAAACTACCACTAAAAAGTACTACGTTTCATTTAGTTATGGTGTAGGCAGTGCCCGGTGGAATTCTCAGTTTTACGATGCGCCCTTGTATAATTTAGATGGTACTGTAATAAAGTATGGTAACTTAAAATTACAAGCTACCAACCCCATGTACAAGTACGATTTTTCAGTATGTGCTCCTGTAGGAAAGGTTCGGGTTGGAATGGGTGTTAGGTTTGAGAAATTTTCGATGGATAAACTCTCTCTTGTTTCTTCAGATAGTTCGGGTAGAAGTATACCAGATAACTACCTGCTTTTTACAGAGAATTTCTGGTTCAATGAAATATATGCGCTGGTTCATGTGCCATTTTCATTTTGTGCCGGGAAGCCTTATTCACTTGAATATGATATGAATGCAGGGTTTTATGGCTATAACGGAATAAGGCATCTCAATTTTTTTGGTGACGATCAGCTTGCAAGTACATACCATGCAAGCGCCGGATTTTTATTTGCGTATGAAGTAATTGAAAACATACAGGTATTTATTAATCCTGAATTTGAGTATAAATACTTTCATAATAATAGGAATGAAAGTCCCAGCGTAATAATTCATAACATATATTCGGGCATAATTTCATTTGGAATAAGAGGTGATATTTCGAAGATCTGATGAATTTTTGCTAAATCTTTATGTTCCCAGCCGATAAGTTTATTACAGAAGCTCTGATAAAGAGAGAAAGCATTGGAGCCCTACGGAAATTATCTGTTTCAGACAAAAGCATTGATTTCAGCTCAAACGATTATTTGGGCTTTGCCAGGTCTCCGCTACTCAATGAGAATATTGAGGCAGCTATGAGTAAACTGAAAGCCAGTAATGGTTCCGGTGGTTCAAGGCTTTTAACAGGGAATTCAACCTATGCCGAAGAATTGGAAGCATTTCTCGCAACTATCCACCAGGCTGAAGCGGCATTGCTTTTTAATTCAGGATATGATGCTAATGTGGGTTTGCTATCATCTGTTCCAACACGGGGAGATACTATACTTTATGATGAACTGGTGCATGCATCTATTCACGATGGCATGAGGCTTTCCAAAGCTGATAGTTTTTCATTCAGGCATAATGATATTGAACACTTACACGAAAGATTAAAAGCTGCTAAAGGAAATATTTTTGTTATAGTAGAGTCGGTTTATTCCATGGATGGTGATGTAACATTTATGGAAGAACTTGAAGGTTTATGCAGTAAGTATAGCCTAAACCTGATTGTTGACGAAGCTCATGCTACCGGAGTTTTTGGAATGGGCTTAGTGCAGCAATTTAATTTGCAAGATAAAGTTTTTGCCCGTGTGCATACATTTGGAAAAGCTATGGGTTGCCATGGTGCGGTTGTAATTGGTAATAACACATTAAAGCAATACTTAATAAATTATGCACGCTCATTTATTTATACAACGGCTTTGCCTTCGCATAGCCTTGTAAGTATTGAATGTGCCTATAAGTTATTAGTTTCAGAAAGAAAAGCCGCTGAAGAGTTGCAGGCAAACATCAGCTATTTCAGAAGTAAGATAGAAACAAAGCATAGCTGGCTGAATAGCACCAGTGCAATACAAAGCCTTATAGTGCCGGGAAACGAAAATGTAAGAGCCTTGGCTAAGGCTATTCAGAAGCATGATATGGATGTAAGGCCGATTGTAAGCCCTACTGTGCCTAAAGGGAAAGAAAGAATACGTGTATGCCTGCATTCATATAATACAAAGGCTGAAATTGATCTGTTAATGAAAGTAATAGGAGAGGAGTTGAAATAATGAAGAGAATATTTATAACAGGAATAGGAACGGGGATAGGGAAGACAATTGCTTCAGCTGTTATAACTGAAGCCTTGCAAGCCGATTACTGGAAACCCGTTCAATGTGGTTTTGATGATGGCACCGACACTGAACAAGTACGCAGGTTTATATCAAATAAAAAAACTGTTATTCACCCGGAGGCGTTTCGGTTGAAAATGCCTGCTTCTCCTCATGCAGCTGCTGCAGCTGAAAATATTTCATTAAGCGTTTCAGATATTACTGCACCTAAAACTTCAAATTACCTGGTAATAGAAGGTGCCGGCGGATTAATGGTTCCACTTAATGAAAGGGAGTTAATTATTGATCTGATTCAATCGCTGAATGCAGAGGTTATAGTGGTTATAAAACAATATCTCGGTAGCATTAACCATTCAATACTTACGTTGCAGGCTTTGCAACAAAGAAATATTCCAGTATTGGGAGTTGTACTTAATGGTGCACCTAATAAGGAGTCTGAGCGGGCTATATTTTCGTTTTGTAAATACCCTGTAATAGGCAGAATAGAAGAAGAAAAAGTGTTTACTGCAGAGGTTATTAAGCGGTATGCCAACGAATTTCAATCTTCGGTTGCATTGAAAAGCCTCGCGACAAGGAAATAATAATACATTTGCGGCGGGTAAGCCTTATACGGCCAGCTCCTGTTTAACTCCCCCAGGTTCGGAAGGAAGCAAGGGCATTACGGTTGAGCGGCGCGATGTAAGTAGCTTACCCTTTTTTATTTCCGGCTATTAGCCAACTTTAACCACTTCAATATCAAATACTAAAGGTGTATTTCCGGGGATCAATCCTCCTGCACCATGTTGCCCGTATGCAAGCCATGAAGGAATTAAAACAGAAATTTTTTCCCCTTCGCGCATATTACCAATAACTTTTATCCAGCCTTTAATTAGCGGAACATCCGGGCTATACACAAAACTAAAAGTGCCTTTGCCACCATGGTTGGCTGATTGGTCAAATACTTTACCATCAAGGAACATGCCTTTGTAGCGCACTTCAACATTATCTCCGTTACTTACAGCTTTTCCACTGCCGGCGGTATTGGTAAGAATATATAAACTGTCTTCCAGGTGTTTTGCATTGGAATGTTTCTCAGCAATGTGCTTTGCTATTGCAGTTTTTTCGGGACTTTCTGTAGCCATTGTAATAAATTTAATCTGTTTTATTTATCTAGCATCAATTTTCACTCCTCCGTTGGCTGCTTTAGGAACTACCTTAAGCATTTCCATATCAAATATCAAAGGAGAGTAGGCCGGAATTTTTGGCCCCATTGCCCGTGAACCATAAGCTAATGCCGAAGGGCAAAGTATGGTTATTTTATCTCCCATGTGCATTTTTCCCATAGCCTCAATCCAGCCTTTAATAAGTGGCATAGATTGGCTATTATACACCATGGCAAGAGTAGGTCTTCCATCTACATTTACAAATCCTTGTACACCAGCATGATCGGCCGATTGATCGAATACATTTCCATTAAGTAATTTTCCAACGTATGTAACAAATACCGAATCACCATCCTGTACCAACGCATTGGTTGAGCTGGTTTGTTTAAGTATAAATAAACTATCTGCAGTTGGGCTTACATGAATGTTACTATCGGTAAGATATTTGGCGATTGACTTCTGCTCTTTTATTTTTACTTCGTTTGCCGCTTTAATCTGTGCGTCCATTATTTCCTTCTCAGTTTGAATTTTAAGAAGCTTTACCTGGAAAACAATGTTCTTATACGACTTCATTTGAGGAGGTACGCCGCGTGTGTGGAAAGTTTTAATGAATAGGGAGTCAATGTTAACCTTAAATTCAGCACTGTCTCCAACAGCCATCATTGCAATACCTTGTTCCAGGCAACCATTAAAGGTCTTCTTAACCGGTATAGTAACTGAACCAAGTGAATCGCCGCCTTTTTTATGCGAATCGAAAATTATTGAATCGCCTTCAGTTTCATATATCAATACCATGCTGGCGAAATCACCCATTGCAGGCTTCGGCTTCTTTCCGGTTTTATCGTGTTTAAAAAAGTGATACTCCACTCCTGTAACAGGGTCCTTTGTAAAAGTTGGCTTTGCAGGCGCTGTTTTTTTAGCAGCAGGGTTAGCTGTGCTTTTTGTTTGCGCAGTAGTAATGCTTGCAATGGCTATGGTACCAAAAAACATACATAATGAATGAAATCGTATTGTCATAAAAGGGCTGTGTTAGAAAAAAGAAATCCCCGGTTTTTATGCCGGGAATCTTAATTTATTTTTTAGGAGAAACCACTTTCAATATTTCCAGATCGAAAACAAGTGGAGTGTATGGTAATATCATTTGAGAATGAGGTGCGCCTTGTGGTCCATAAGCAATAGCTGAAGGCAAAAGTATTCTTACTTTTTCACCTTCGTGCATGGTGCCCAATGCTTCTACCCAGCCACGAATAAGGTGCATATCCTTGTTGTAAACTACGGTAATAGAATTGTGGCCAGGGCCATGGTCTGAAGTTTCAAATACGGTGTTGTCGAGCAACATGCCGGTGTATTTTACATAAACAGAGTCACCATCCTTAATTGCTTTGCCACTCTTTCCATCGCGCATAACAAAGAAAAGACTGTCAGGACTTGGCTTGGCAGTTACTTTATTGTCTGCAATATATTTTGCGATCATACCAGGCTCTGCAGCTTTACGTGCCTGCATTTCTGCCATACGCTTCTGCATCATTTGATTACGTTCTTCTTTCACCTGTGCTGCTGTTTCAAACTTCACAAGCTTAATGTTGAAAGTTATAAAGCTACCCGGGCGAATAAAAGCCGGAAGCTTAGGTTGGTGGAAAGACTTCAAATAAAGTGAATCGGCGCTTACTTTAAATTCAGCGCTATCGCCTTGTGCCATTAATGTAAAGCCTTGTTCAAGGCAACCTTTAAAACCATTGCTTATAGGTATTTTAAAAGTGCCAAGTGAATCACCACCCTGTTTTATAGAGTTAAAAAGAACAGAATCCTTTTCTGTTTTACCGATCATTTGCACATTCGCAAAATCTCCGGTAACAGGTTTAGCGCCTTTATCATCGTGCTTAAAGAAACGATATTGAACGCCTGTGGTTTCATCGGTTTGAAAACTGCCGTTCGATGAACCTTTACAGCCTGCTAACAATGCAGCAATAGCAATTGAATAGATACCTGTTTTTAAAATGTTAGATTTCATAATTATAAAAAATGTTATTTACCTGGATCGTTTACTTTCAACATTGTAACCTCATAAATTACCGAAGTATAAGGAGGTACAATTCCAGTGGAGGACCCATTCTCTCCAAAGGCGAGTTGCGAAGGTATAATAATTTTGGCTTTCTCTCCTTCCCTCATCCTTTTTATACCTATTTCAAGGCCGGTAATTACCTGTGCGGTATCTCCCAGCCTGAATTGCAAGGGGTTATTGGGCGAAACAGAGTCGAATGTATGGCCATTAAGAAAATAGCCCCTGTAGGCAATACTCACCGTGCTTCTGTCCTTTACTTCAGGCCCGTTTCCATCTTTCTCAGCCAAAAAATAAACATTATCCTGCTTTGTGCTTTGCGGTATATTATTTACGTTAACATATTGAAGGAGAGATAATTGTTCCTGTATGTCCATGTCTTTTCTGAATTCCCGTATTTTCTTCTCTTTTTCAGCAAACTGGCCGGCATCCATAATTGAAACAATTCGGGTATTTACCTTCATCATTTCATTCTTTTGCAGAAAATAGGGTACGGTCAGGTGCAGTATTTGCCTGAATACTTCTTGAGTAGGGACTATTAAATTAATGCTATCTCCTTCATTTCCACTCATTAATACTTTCTGATAGCTACCACCTTCTTTTAAGGTATCGTAAGGTAAATAAACTGCAAATGGAAAGCCATTGTTGCGTGAGTCCCAAAACACTGAATCGTTCATTTTGGAATAACTTATAATTACTTCCATAACATCGCCGGCCCTTGCGGTTCTTTTGTTGCTGCCTAGATCTGTATACTTAAAGTAATCCGTATTGTTTTTTGTAGAATAGCCGGGATACTTCGATACAATGTTGTGTTTACATGCAGCTAAAACAAAAATGAACGGAAGAAATAATAGGTAACGCTTCATAAACACAAAGCTATTTAATGCCACTGAATAAATAGCTACAGATTTATTAACAATCAGGTGATCTTATTCCTTAATAAACTTCAGTGTCTTTGTTCCCAAATTGGTTTCAATACTGATGAAGTACATTCCATTTGCAAGTGAAGATATATTTATCGGAACTATCTTGTTTCCAGTTACTGTAATATTTTGTTCCAGCCATTGTTTGCCCGATAGGTCCGCAATTTTTAGTATGGCAGCAATAGTTCTACCATTTGTAGTAAAATTAAGGTTGAGAATTTCATTGGCAGGATTAGGGTAAAGCACAATACCATTAACCGGGTTAATATTAATTACACCTGTTAAAGCTTGAATGGTAACTGTAAAGCTTGCATTGCTACTGCAGCCTTTACTACTTACTGCTGTTACTGTATACGTAGTAGTTTTTGCAGGACTTACAATAGTAGTATCGTTTGTGCTGCCTGTACTCCATGTATAAGAAACTCCGCCACTTGCTGTTAATGTATCTGGTGTTCCAGATGCTACAGGTGTTACACCCGTTATTGTAATAACAGGCAATGGGTTTACCACCACGTTTACAGTATCAGTAGTACTACATCCATTAGTACCCGTGCCCGTTACAATATATTTACCAGATGAACCTGGTGTAAACGAAACACCATTCGAAATACCACCTGACCAGCTATAATAATAAGCACCAGAAGCAGAAAGTTTAACCGTGTTACCTTTGCAAATAGTGTCACTTGTAGGCGATGAGGTTGTGGTTATTGTAGGGAGTGCACCACTACCGGCAATAACTACAACGCTGTCTTTTGAACTACATCCAATTGAGTTGTAGCCTGTAACATTATATTGGCCTGAAACTATTGGTTTAAAAGGAACATTGTTGGTGACTCCTCCTGACCAGACATATGAACTACCACCTTTGCCCGAAAGGGTTATAGATCCGCCCGGGCAGATTGTGTCATTTTTTGGTGAAGAGATAATGGTAATGTTAGGTATTAAATTAGGGCCAGTTACAACGGTTACACTATCCTTATTGCTGCAACCACTCGCACTACTGGCAGTTACTACATACTTCGCAGTTGATGCGGGTGAAAACGCAACACCGTTAGTAATACCACCACTCCAGCTATAGTTTGAAGCTCCTGTTGCTGTTAAAGTAATACTGCCGCCCGGGCATATACTATCATTAGATGGGGAGGAAGTAATATTTAGAATAGGTAGCGGGTTTACAGTTATACTCATCGAATCAGTATTACTACATCCATTTGTACCGGTACCGGTAACGAAATATTTTCCGGATGATGAAGGGTGAAAAGCTACTGCGTTAGTAACACCACCTGACCAGGCATAATACGAAGCGCCATTACCTGAAAGCTTTACAGGGCTTCCTTTGCAAACAGTATCATTTGCAGGCGATGAAGTTATAGTTACCGAAGGTAAGGCACCTGTACCTGCAACAACGGTTATGCTATCTTTGCCAATACAGCCTGATTTGGTAGCGGTAACAACATATTTACCCGTTACCGAAGGAGAAAATGGTACACCATTAGTAATTCCTCCCGTCCAACTATAGGTTGTGCCTCCATTGGCAGTAAGGGTTATTGCGCTGCCCGGGCACACGGTATCATTCTTAAGTGAAGAAGAAATTGTTAAAGAAAGTGTTGTAGAATCTTGTTTAACAATTACTGCAAGAGTATCATTTGTACATGTTCCATTCTTAATGAGAAGGGAATAGGTTCCGGCACAACCTATATTAATAGTTTGAGTTGAATCTGACCCATTTATGCAAGGCCCCATCCATTTATAACCTATGCCAGATAGGGGGGCAGTTAATTTAATAGGAGTAGTCCCACATATAGTTGATGATGAACTTATAATGTTCTTACCTGCGCCAAAAGAGGCGTCAAAATAAGCATACCCTGCATGGCCACCTGCGCCACAATCTGAGGTCATTACAATAACTGTAACGCATTGCCCTGCATATTTTTGTAGTGAAACATGGCCAGGGGTCCAGTTTAAATATTGCCAATCTCCATTACTACCCCAACCATTTAATCCTGAACCTGATACTATGCGTGGAGTTGTACAGGTAGGAATTGTATCTCCATTCTGGTCTAATATAGCAAAGATGAAATAGGGTTGCATATGATAACAATGGCCAGGGTTTTCTAATAATATAGCATAGTTGTAATAAAATTCTGTAGAATCAGGATTAACTGTAAAAGTTTGCTCCAATATAGCAACCCCATAGTTTGGGGTTGAGCCATCACCAACCATGCATGAATGAGTATAACCTGGGCAAACAACAGGGAATCCTGCTATGGGATCATTAGCTCCGGTATTTACTGTACCTGGCCCACACAAAGATATCTGGTAACTATTGGTTTTAGATGGATCCAAGGCTCCTTTATTAACGGCGCCGGGAACTGAATACGTGGGAGTACTATATATGAAATTAGGAGGAGTGTTGTTATTTGCAGGAGGGCAGCTTCCAACATCTTCAGATGAACAACTGGCATAACCAACCGTCCAACCCGCTAATGTTCCACTTGCAAAGTCTAAATTTTCAGGTGAAGGGTTACAAGTACCTGTTGCATGGTGAGGTTGTCTGGGTGCTATTGCTTCCGCTACACTCGATGGAAACTCAGCCTTTATTCTCTTAAGCTTTGCATATAATGAAACAAACCCGTTCTGCATATTTGCAATATACTGTTGTTCTTGTAGGGGTTCTATATCAGGATTTTTTTTCAAGGCATTAAATAACCTTCCCATATTTCTTGCAATTACTTTTTGGTAATACAAGGTAAATTCCTGAAACTCAATATCCGTAACACCTGTTTTCTCCCTGAATCCATTAAATACCAAGTCCCTTATGCTTGCGACTTTATCTTCTGCCAGTTCAAGAGTATCTTTAGACTGGGCATATAAATTGATATTCCCAGCTAAAAGAAAGCCGCAGATGAATAGAATAGGTTTTAGTTTTTTGAAGAAGTAGGTCTTTTTCATATAGGTAATGTAATGTGGTTCAATATTCATAGCCAAATGTACGAGAAATAACCGAAAGAAGTACGATTCTTGTTTCAAACAATACATCTACTGAGGAAAACCTAAAAGGTTGGGTAAAATTTAGTAGTATTTTTCAACATCACATCACTTTCAGCGGCTTTAATACTACCTTTGAAATCTTTGAAAAATCAGTACATGGAAAAGGATTTTTTAGCACACTTAAATGAGGAACAACGCGCTGCAGTTGTGGCTACTGAAGGGCCTGTAATGATAATTGCAGGTGCCGGTTCAGGTAAAACACGTGTACTTACATATCGCATAGCGCATCTCATTAATCAAGGTGTTGATCCATATAGTATTCTGTCACTTACATTTACCAATAAGGCGGCAAGAGAAATGAAAGAGCGTATTACGCATTTGGTCGGGACCGGTGCACGCGATATTTGGATGGGAACATTTCACTCCACTTTTGCAAGGTTGTTAAGGCGCGAGGCGAGTAAGATAGGCTACCCGGTAAACTTTACCATTTACGATACCGATGATTCAAAAACCCTTTTAAAAAGTATTGTAAAAGAACTCGGGCTTAATGATGCTGCCTACAAAGCTTCAGCTTTGTTGAGTCGAATTTCGACTCTTAAAACCATGCTTCTTTCCCCCAAAGAATATCTGGCTGACATTACGTATATGAACGAAGACAGGGCTGCACGCCGTGAGCACTTCGGGCAAATATTTGAAACGTATAATAAACGTTTATTTAAGGCTGGTGCTATGGATTTTGATGACCTGCTGTATCACACCAACTTATTGCTGCGCGACCATCCGGAAGTGTTGCTCAAGTACCAGAATATGTTCCGCTATATAATGGTTGATGAGTACCAGGATACCAACTTTTCACAGTACATGATATTGCGCCAGCTGGCTGCAAGGCATTTGAACATTTGTGTTGTGGGTGATGACGCACAAAGTATTTATGCATTCCGCGGGGCAAATATTCAGAACATACTTAACTTCCAAAAGCATTACGCCGACACACAGGTTTTTAAATTAGAACAGAACTATAGGTCAACCAAGAATATAGTAAATGCAGCTAACCAGGTTATTTCCAAAAACCGCGATCAGTTGCAAAAAACAGTTTGGACCTCGAACGAAGAAGGAGATAAAATAAAAATAAGCCGTGCCTATAGCGATTCGGAAGAAGGCCGACAAATAGCCCAATCTATATTCGATACACGTATATCAAAACAAGCTTCGAATAAGGAGTTTGCAATACTATACCGTACCAATGCACAAAGCCGTCCACTTGAGGAAGCCTTGCGCAAGCTCAATATTCCATATCGTATTTATGGTGGTGTTTCTTTCTACCAGCGTAAAGAGATAAAAGATATAATGGCTTATTTCCGCCTTACCATTAATCATCATGATGAGGAAGCTTTGCGCCGGGTTATTAATTACCCGGTACGCGGAATTGGAGATACTACGTTCGATAAAATGATCGTGTCTGCCAATGATAACGACGTAAGTATATGGACGGTAATGGAGAATATAAAAGACTTCAACTTACCTGTTCAATCGCGCGCCATTGAAAAAATCGGTGAGTTTGCAACACTTATAAAAAGCTTTGCTGCAATGCTGGAAACCCATAGTGCATTTAAACTTGCGGAATATATAGCATCGAACAGCGGCCTTATGAAAGAGCTATACCAGGATCGTACACCTGAGGGAATTAATAGGATGGAAAACGTGCAGGAATTATTGAACGGATTAAAAGACTTTACTGAAAAGGCAGACCCTGAAGGCCAGATGCCTACACTTAATATGTTCATGGAAGATATTGCATTGCTTACCAGTGAAGATATTAATGAGGATGAAGAACATGGTAGTGACAAGGTGCTGTTAATGACCATACATGCTGCTAAAGGACTTGAGTTTAATTATGTTTACCTGGGTGGGTTAGAGGAAAATCTTTTCCCTTCTCAAATGGCAATAAACTCTCGTGAAGAACTTGAGGAAGAAAGGAGATTGTTTTACGTTGCTCTTACCCGCGCTAAGAAACAAGCATATCTGTCGTATTCAATAAGCAGGTATAAATATGGCAATGCATTAAGCTGCGAACCAAGTCGCTTTTTGGAAGAACTACCTGAAGACTGTGTTGAAAATACAATTTCGTATACGGCATCTTCTTCTGAAGATAATACATACAGATCATCGTTCCCAAAAACACCTAAGGTGTTTAATGTGTCTCCGCCCGTAATGCAAAACCCACTTACAAAAAAGAAACTGGTAAGTATTAATAAAGCTCCTATGACCGGTGCGCCGGTTGATAATAGTCACCTGAAAGAATTAGCTGTTGGAATGAAAGTGGAGCATGACAGGTTTGGAATGGGCGAGGTAATAACTATGGAAGGTCAATACCCGAATAGTAAAGCTACGGTGTTGTTTGAGAATGGTGAGAAGAAACAATTGTTACTTCGTTTTGCACGTCTTAAAATACTCGGGTAATCTCTATCTTGAAACCATTATTTTCCTGACCGTGGAGAAAACTCCATTGCTGATCTTTACAAAATACATTCCATTGGGTTGGTCAGTAATATCAAGGGTAAAATTATGATTGTTCATATTGTTTGAATTCTCTTCTGCAACAATTTGCCCAAGCACATTCAATACTTGAATAGTAATGCGACTTGAATTATCAAATGCAATTACAAATTTTCCTTTCGAAGGGTTAGGGTAAATAGTAATGGAAGAATTAAAAGAATATTCTTCTACTCCATTTGGTGCCACGCATGTGTTTGATGTAACCAATTTTGATAAGGGTCCATTTAGCGCAGCCAGTGCAATAGTGTATTGGTCATTAGTAAATAAGTTCATACAATTATCATCAGTATACTCCATGAAGTTCTCGATCATAATTCCGGGGCTGGTTGTTGAACAATTATCTACATATGGAAATGGCGGGCAGCCAAAGGTTGGTCCGCTTCCGTCACCGTAACCATCATTTAATGAATTACCTTCAGGTGGGGTATCGGCAGCACCATCATCTGCTCCACCTGCTTGCGATGGGCAAAGTCCACCATCATCACCCCAGGGGTGGTGCAGATTTAATAAATGCCCTGTTTCGTGGCTAATTGTTCGTCCTAAGTTATATGCAGCGAGCGGTAAGTAACCTGAGTCTCCGATTGCTTCATAAAGTATTACCGATCCGAATGTATTATCGAGCGGGCTGGTTGGGAACTCCGAATAACCGAGCAATTGGTTTCCGAACTGATCGTAAATATTACACACCCATATGTTCAGGTATTTATTGGGGTCCCATGCCGTATCACCTCCTAGGGCAGGTCTTTTAGCGCTATTGTTAGTCATTGAGAATTTAGTGGTAGTAGTTTGTTTATACACTACGCCACTGGTTAGTTTACCATTCGGGTCAGTTTGTGCAAGGCAAAAAGTAATATGAAAATTTGCTGCCAAAGGTTGAAATGGCAAGGGGGTTTTCGTGGTGTCGCTATTCATCCGGTTGTAATCTTCATTCATAACCTTTATCTGAGTTCTTATTTGAGCCAGTGAGATCTGTTCTGCCGGAGTGGCACTATTCCATAATATATGAAACACAACAGGTATAGTATATTGTGCTATAGAATCGGGCCGGTGATGAAGTTTCCGATCAGCGATCCACGTATCCATTATTTTTATTGCATTATTACGGCGCGCTTTACGGGTAGTATCCTGTTTCTGCAATTGCAACTCATAATCCTCCATATTAATACAGCGAATAACTTCATGTTTGGAGGTAAATGGTTTTTGGGCAAACACGAAACCTGCATGAAGCACAAATAGCAACAGAATTGTCTTTTTTATAAACTGACGCATTGAAACAAAGTTAAACAAAAAACCCCGACTTTTTAAAGGCCGGGATCTTCTGTTTTTGATTTTAATTTGCTTACCTGTTCAACATTACCTTTTTGGTAACGGTTGCCTTATCAGATATCAGCTTTATAAAATACATTCCATTTGCCTGATCTGAAAGGTTTATAGTGTAAGTGGCATTCAGCACATTACCCCAATGGGCCTGTTGTACCAATTGTCCCAATGCATTAAATACCTGCACCTGCACATCGCTTGATTGTTCAAGGGCAACATCGGCAGTAATAATGCCCTTAGTAGGATTAGGATAAAGTTTTACACCCTCCGAAAGGTCATAGTTATACACTTCTGTAGGTGAAGCTGTTCCGGCACAGAACACAGGCCATATTGCGTTTGAAATATTAATATTCCAAACACTGGCAACCGGTTTCCATCCATTTAAACTATACTTTGCTGCTACATCATATTGCCATGCAGTAGCCGGTGCTCCCTTGTCATTATTAGTATCTGTTACAATGGCAACGGTATCGGTTTTATATGCAGCAGCAATTGTTGTAAAATCAACGCCCACATAAAAAGGAGTAGTAACTGCAACCGGTGTGGTGAATGTAACCAGAGTGGCACCATTTGCAGGTTTAACAGTACTAACAGCTATAGCTTTTGTAGCCAGTATCTTACCGGGTGCTCCTGCAGTTCCGGTATTATCCCAAACATTAATATTTACAGTTCTTCCCGCAGTTGTTGAACTTGCTTTGTATAAATATACATATGCTGAACCTATTGTAAAGCCAGCGCTAGGCGTATATGGGAAATATTCAGCAACCTGTTGAACCGTATCACCATAGCATCCATTAATCCAACCCGTAGTAGGGCTTCCATAAACAGTAAGGTATGCACTATCAGGTAAATTGCTTAGTGTATCACAGCCTTGTCCTTTAACTACGTTTATGTATGAGGTTTTAGTCATGGTGTTGTTACCGGCACCATTTGTAACTGTTAATACAACCTGGTAAGTACCCACGGTATTATATACTATACCTGTAGGGTTTTGTGCTGTTGATGAAGTTGTAGCAGCGCCTGTAAATGTCCATGCCCATGAAGTTGGGAACTGTACAGAAAGGTCGTAGAAATTAATTGCACTTCCAACCGGAATGGTTGTAACATTAGCTGTAAAATCAGCTACAGGCGTTTGTGGAGGAGGTTGAATTCCAATTAAAGCTCCCAGGTTTGTTGTGAAATTGTCTGGCTGACCGGTAGGTGCAAGGTTATTAAGCGCGTACCAACCATTACTTGTTCCGCTCCATCCCCAGTTCATGTGAAATTGATTGCTTGCATTGTAACCATCACAAACCCAAGTATGTCCGCCATTTGATGGGTCCGTACCATAGTATTGTACCGGTCTGTTCTTATTCAGATCATTTTCAATAGTATCCTGCCAGGTGGTTGCATTACTGTTAGCTCTCAGGCCATGTATTATTTTGCTGTTGTAGCCAAAGTATTTAGGATATGAAATCTCAGCGCAATTATTAGGATCATCTAATTTAACAACAAAAGCTCCGCTACCGGAAGTGCTATAATCCATTTGCACACTAACACCACAATCGTACATTAAACGGGCAATGTCCGTATCTCCGGTATTCACCGAAGCAGTACCGGTAGGAGTTAATGGCATTGCAGACCAATTATAGTTAGTAGTTGCATAATTTGCTGAAAGGGTGCCATATTGTTTTGTAAAATTAGGAGTACAATCGCAATAGCTGCTTGAACCAATACCCTTAGGAGGGTATGACCAGTATCTCATAATTTGCGACATGGTAGTTGCAACGCAACCGGTAACCGAATTGCCTGATATAGCGCCTTTTGTACCCGGAGGGCAAAAATAATTGTAAGGATATGGTTGATATTGTTGATCCCATGTTGATTTTACGAGAAATAAACTAGGTGAAGGAAATGAACTACCAAGTGCCTTATGCGGTTGATGTTTCATCAAGCTTTGTGGAACTGTATTAGTAACATACGAATGCCACTCATCATTCACTTCAGCATCAGCCTTTATATTGTTAGTACGCATTTCCGTAATTTCAGCATTCCGTTTTTTCATCCAGAAATCGAACTCATTATTTGTTCCCTTAGGTATTCCGTATGTTCCGGTATTTGAACATCCTATAATAGGGTGTCCAGCATCTTCAGCAGAAACAATAACAAATCCGCCATTACCATTAATGTTAAAAACATAATAAGCAACCTGGCCGTTAGCGTCATTTTCAGAATATGCTAGGTTTATGGACGTAACCGATGTTTGAAAGTTTTGATTGTAAAAATTTGCAGCCACGGTTTGGGCTACATTTTGTGTAACTACACCTGCCGATGCGTTAATAATTCCAACAACGAGTGCAATTACCAGGGAAGTAAGCTTTTTCATATTTATGGATTATTTTTTGTTTCTTATGGATAAATTAATTTACAATAAAATCAAATTTATTTTTGCGGAGCTTGCTTTGGAGCGTTCAAATGTGTTCCGGAAGGAAGTTTTTTTGTTCCATTTACTTTCGCAGTTTTTGGAGATGACTTAGCAGTGTTTTGTGTGCCGGAAGTTTTTTGAGCGTCCTGTGCAAAACTTATAGATTGCATTAAAAACAAGGCACATGCCATAGGTAGTACTTTCTTTTTCATAATAATTGATTAATAAATTTGATATGTTTGTCAGGGATTATACATTATCAAAGATGGTAAATATTTTTCTCAATTCCAAATTATGAGCAGGATATTTAATACCAATTAAAATGGCGGACGCAATTCTTTTAATAGAAGACGAAAAGAACCTTTTATCAGTCATTAAGTTGAACCTGGAGATGGAAGGTTATGCGGTAACAGCATTTGATAATGGCGACCAGGCCTGGCAAAAGTTCAGGGGTTCACAATACGCTCTTATTATTTTAGATGTTATGTTGCCCGGTATGGATGGGTTTGAATTGTGCAGGAATATAAGAAAGGTAGATAAACATACCCCTATCCTATTCCTTACAGCAAGGGGCGACGCAGAAGACAGGATACAGGGATTAAAATTAGGCGCGGATGATTACCTGACAAAACCATTTCATTTAGAGGAACTTTTACTCAGGGTAAAATCGTTAATAAAACGTAGCTCACCTGTTTCACATTCCGGTGGTAGCGAAAAGTTCTCTTTCGATGGGAATACCATCAATTTTTTAAGTTATGAGATAATAACAGCTGATGGGTTAAAACATCAGATAACTAAAAGAGAAATAGAGTTGCTCAGGCTTTTAATAGATCACAAGAATGAAGTAGTGCCCAGAGATATGATACTTGAGAAAGTATGGGGGTATGAATCAATACCTTCAACCCGCACTGTGGATAATTATATTGTAAGTTTCAGGAAGTATTTTGAGCCAGATCCTAAAAACCCGAAACATTTTCATTCCGTTAGGGGTGTAGGGTATAAGTTTACTGAATAACTAAACTAATTTACGAGCGATCATAAGCCCGTCGCGGATCGGAACAAGTACATTCTCTACACGAGGGTCACTCATAATTTTGTCATTATAAGCCATTATACTTTTTGTATCCTCATCGATCTTTACCTTGTTTTCCACCACTTTTCCACTCCACAGCACATTATCGGCAATTATAAATCCTCCTTTGCGGACTTTTTCAAAAACAAGTTCATAATACTTCACATAATTCTTTTTATCTGCATCAATAAAAACCATGTCAAAAGTATAGTCCAGTTCAGGTATAATTTGTAGCGCATTTCCTGTATATGTTTTTACTTTTTTATCTGCTCCCGATTCGGTCAAATATTTTTTCACTATACCTGATAACTCTTCATTTATATCGATGGTATGCAGCATTCCTCCTTCAGGTAATCCTTCAGCTATACATAAAGCCGAATACCCTGTAAAGGTGCCTATTTCAAGCACTTGCTTGGGCTGTATCATACAGGTCAGCATTTTTAAAAAACGCCCTTGAAGGTGACCTGATAGCATTTGCGGCATTAAAACATGTGCGTGCGTTTCCCTGTTTAATTTTTTCAACACTTCAGGCTCTGATTTTGTGTGCTCTTCAATGTAGTTTTCAAGTATTTCAGGCAAGAAATTCATAGGCTTTTTTTAGACTATAAATATAGGCTTTTCAACGAAGGGGTGTTAAGAACATGAAATCAACCCTAGTTAGGAGAGCTTGTTAAAGCCTGAAATTAGCATACTAATTATGAGGAAGATATTCCTGTTTTGCATATTCCTGCTGTTTAATGGCCTTTTGGTAGAGGCTCAGAAGGATCAACTGACCGGCAAAGCAAAAAAAGAAGCCACCTTATATACTGAAGATGCTGATTTTCTTTTCTCTGAAGGAAACTACTATGCAGCGCTTCCTTTGTACCTTAAACTAATAAAACTCGATTCTACTGAAGAATATTATCGCTTTCAGGCGGGTGTGTGTTATATATATACCGATGAAAAAGAAAAGTCAATTGATTTTTTAGAGCGGGTGTTTGATGAGGACCCGGACATAAAGGATATTACTTACTATCTGGGAAGAGCATACCACGTGAATTACAGATTTGATACGGCTATTGTGCTGTTTAAAAAATATTTGACCAAGAACCCTTCTGAAGAGTTAAGGAAGAGCGCCCTGAACTATATAAGTTATTGCAAGAATGCAAAACTATTTGTGTCTCACCCTGAAAAAGTAGAAATAACCAATCTGGGACCAGTAATAAATACAGGTGCTTCTGAATATGCACCGGTTATTACAGCCGATGAATCTGAAATAATTTACACTTATCGTGGGCCTCAAAGCACGGGTGGCTTAATGAACGTGAAAATGAAACCCGATACCAATGGTGAATACTACGAAGACGTTTTTATATCTCATAAGTTAGGTGATAATTGGTTGCCACCGCAAGGGATAAGTGAAATAAATACCAAAGCAAATGATGCAAGTATTGCATTGTCAACAGATGGTCAAACCCTGTTTACATTTAGAAGCTCGCTACAGGATGGTGGTGATATTTTTGTAAGTAATTTGAATGGAAATAAGTGGAGTAAGCCTGAAAGGCTAGGTCCTACCGTAAATACACCTTTCTGGGAAGGAAGTTGTTCTTTATCGTCAGACGGTAAGACTCTGTTCTTTGCCAGTGAGCGCCCGGGTGGTTATGGCGGAAGAGATATTTATATGTCGTCTAAAATGCCTAACGGAAGTTGGGGAACCGCTAAGAACTTAGGTAAAAACATAAATACAACCTTGAATGAAGATGCCCCATTTATGCACCCTGATGGAGTAACATTATTCTTTAGTTCGGAAGGATGGAACAGTATGGGTGCAAGTGATATTTTCTATTCTACGCTTAATCTTAAAGATAGCAGCTGGAGTAAGCCTATTAACTTAGGATACCCGATAAATTCGCCGGGCGATGATAGGTATTATGTTTTGAATGCTGATGGAACAAGAGGATATTTTTCTTCTAACCGCAAAGGCGGGTTTGGTCAGCAGGACTTATATAGCGTTACACCAGGTGTACGCGGCCCTAAGCCAATACTTGCACTTACCATTGGTATAGTATCTAACGACGAAAAACCGACTGATGCTAACATACAGGTATCAGATAGAATTACAAATAGAGTAGAGGCCAACTACCATTCAAACTCAGAAACCGGTAAATATGTTATTGCCCTTACACCGGGTAATAAATATAAAATAGCCGTGCAAACAGGTGGTGCAAATGCTCACATTGAATATTTAGATGTTGATTCCCTGGCGACCTTTGTTAAGGTTCAGGAAGACATTCATTTATATACCCCTGAATACCGAAAGGCAAATAATATTACTGTTTCCGATACTTCCAGTGTGTTGCAACATAATATTGACCAGCAGGTGGCAGAATATAAAAGCAACCAGCGAATTGATGTGTATGAAACTAAAGTATATCAGCGTATATTGAATGATTACGGTACAGTAGATTCAAACGGTATTACATATAATGTGGAACTTGGCTCTTATCAAAACCCAAGTATGTTCGACTCTACCAAATTCAAAGGCCTTGGTAAAATAGAAAGTAAAACAGATGCGTATGGAAATACACTCTTTTATGTTTCAGGTATTCACACCATGCTTGATGCGGAAATATTAAAGGATAAAGCCATTACAGCCGATAGTACACTTAAGAAAACCAGTAAAGTAACAGTTGACAACAATGGAAAGCGTGAACTGGTAAGCCAGTTTTATGTAAGTGAATTCAGAAAGGATAAGGAAAACTTTTTGCCTGATACAGTTGAGAAGGCACCCGTTGCACCAATTGTAAGTTTAAATACCCAGGATAGAACACAGGGACAAGGCAATGGTGAAATTGATACCAATAAAATAGAAAAGGACTATGGAACGGCAAAAGTTGACGGGCTTTCATATAAACTTGAATTAGGAAGTTACACCGATACAACTCAGTTTAAATTGGGGTACTTGAACAAATACGGGCCAATATCTAAGGAGACAATGGCCGATGGAACTACCCACTACTATATAGGAAAATTCCAGAGCTTGTCTGAGGCACAGAAATTCAAAACAACAATTGGCCAGAAGGATTCAGCGGCTGCAAATGCATTGGTAATGGTGTTTTACTTTGACGAAAAACCAAAACCTGTTAAGCAATTCTTTGCTCCTCCTTGTGATCCCGGACCTCCGCAAGATTTTACAGCCTTTGCTGACAAGGACCTGAACGACCCTGCTATATATGCTAAGCTAATTGCAACTGCAGCTGATATATGTGTAGATGGACTTATATTCAGGGTGCAGATAGGTGCGTATCGCCACCCTGAGAACTATCATTACAGAAACCTGTTATCGTTTGTACCGCCATTACCAATTGTTAAGAAATATGAGGATGATATTACCCGTTTTACCATGGGTGAGTTCAAGAGCATTAAGCTTGCTGAGATATTCCGTCAGCGTATAATTGGAAAGGGAACAAAAGATGCCTGGGTAACTGCAGAGTACAATGGTAAACGTATGTTATTGCAGGAATTGATCAAGGCCAATTTCTATACCCATTCAGTTAACTAATTTACTTCTTAGGTTTATAGCCTGATTTGCGAAGTATTTTATCGGCATCAGTTTCGTCCATTAATTGTGCCAATGTAACCTTACTGTTTTTAGCCATATAGTTTCGCACAATTTGCCAGCCATACCAGTTTCCAATGCGTGAAGGGCATTCATGACTTATTTCGGCAATAAAAGGCCCATCTTCAGTATACTTTGTAATATTTGTCGGGTCGGTAGAGTAGAGCAGGTTCTTCTCAATTATTTTTGCCCACACGTTAAATTCAAACTGCTTACAGTATTCCATTTGTTTTTTAGTGTACCACATTTTAATGGTATCATCAACTTCAGGCAACAAAGCATCTTGCAGGTATCGTATCTTCCCCTCATGAATGATTGCAGAAAGCATATCGTTCTTGTTCTCATTGGGCTTAAAAATACTTTGCAGCCATCCGTAAATAGCATCACTCAGCATATAGTCTTTGCTCAGGTGCATTACCTTATAATCGGGCCAGCGAAGCATAATATAGAAGGGCGATTTTGTTCCCATATACCAATCGAGTGATATTTCAAGTGTACTATCAAAATAAGCCAGTTCGTTATTAAAGCCACTTATTGCAGTAATTACTTTAGGTAATTGTCTATCTGGGAAATAATATTTAAAATGCTTGAATGCATCAGTAAGTCCACTCTCCAGGAATTTCATGTCAGGGTATATTCTTTCACAGGTATCGTATACATGCCTTAAGTCATTGTCTGTAATAAACCTTCTCAAGCTTGCTGCATAACTTGAATCCATTACGCCACCGCCACCAAATACAATATCAATTACAAAACGGGCATAGAATTTGCCATATTTTTTTTCGAGGCGTGGACTGTATTGATAAATACTATCAACCGGCATAGAGAACATATCCTTTTCAAGCCTTTCTACTTTAACAGGCGGAATAGTGATGTTAGATACATCTATTTTTAACCTGTTACTGTTGCACGACGCTAGTAAAACAATGCAAAGGCCTATAACTATATACCTATTGATATTCTTAATCATGCGAACAAATGTAATATGTTTAGGAAAGGTTGTGTCAAACGTATTTCGATTTATGGCTAACTTTATAACAAATTTTAACAAAACCGTAGGTCTGTTGGTTCCGTATATGATTGTAAACGCAGCAAAATGAATTACAGATTAATTACAACCATATTGATAGCAGTGTCTCTCCAGGCATGCTCTCAACAGAAACCGGCTAATTCAACAAATAAAACCATAACCAAAATGGATAGCACAAAATCAAATAAAGAAAGCCACTACAGAAAACTTACACCTGCTGAAGAAAGAGTAATTGTAGATAAAGGAACGGAAGCTCCTTACACAGGAGAATATGAACATACAACTGCAGCGGGTACCTACGTTTGCAAACGCTGTGGCGCACCATTATATAAGTCCACCAATAAGTTCGATGCCAATTGCGGATGGCCTGCTTTCGATGATGAAATACCCGGAGCAGTAAAAAGAATTCCGGACCCTGACGGGTACAGAACCGAAATAGAGTGTGCCAATTGTGGCGCTCATTTGGGACATGTGTTTACAGGCGAAGGTTTTACAAAAACCAATACACGGCATTGCGTGAATTCAATATCACTGCTTTTTGTGCCAGATAGCACCAAGAAATAAGAAAGAGCTAGGCTATTGTACTTAACTCAGCAGATACTTCTTCCCAGTATTTGAACTTCTCTTCGAGTTGAGTTTTTAATGACTGGTACTCTGCTAAGACAGAATTTGAATCGGGCTTAGTATAAAAATCCGGCTGACCAAGAATTTTATCCGCTTCCGATATTTTCTTTTCAAGGTCGGCTATATCACTTTCGATCTTATTTATTTTCGATTGAAGTTGCTTGATCTTTTTACCGCTATCTTCCTGTGGTTGTGTATTGTTTGTGGCAGCAGGTTTAACCTTTTCATCTTTCTTCGGCTTCACTACACTCTTCAGCTCTATCATTCTTTCCAGTTTACGCTTACGCATAAACTCGTTTATATCGCACAGGTGTTCTTTTACATGTCCTTCCCTGAATTCATATAGCTTATGTACCAGGCCATCTAAAAAGTCACGATCGTGAGATACAATGATAAGTGTGCCTGTATAATCAAGCAAGGCACGTTTTAAAATATCTTTTGAACGGATATCAAGGTGGTTGGTTGGCTCATCGAGTATAAGCAGGTTATAAGGTTGTAACAGAAGTTTACAAAGCGCCAACCTTCCGCGTTCACCACCACTTAATACTTTCACTTTTTTATCAATATCATCGCCACTGAATAAAAATGCACCCAGCAGGTTACGTATCCTGCTACGTACATCGCCAACGGCAAGCTCCTCAATGGTATCGTATACAGTTTTGTTTACATCAAGTTTTTCGGCCTGATCCTGTTCAAAATAACCCATTAAAATATTACCACCCAACTGAACAGTACCATTGAAGTCAGTTTGTTTAGAGATCATTTTCATCATGGTAGTCTTGCCTTCGCCATTACGGCCAACAAATGCAACACGATCGCCTTTTTCAATGATAAAGTTAGCGCCCGAAAATATGGGTTTACCAGGATATTCTTTAGAAGCATTTTCTACTGTAAGTACAATGTTACCGCTGTGTGCCGGTGGTGGAAATTTGAAATAAATAGAAGAATTGTCTGCCTCATCTACTTCAACTATTTCCATTTTATCCAATTTCTTGATCAACGATTGTGCAAATGCCGCTTTACTTGCTTTGGCACGGTTCTTATCGATCAATATCTGTGTCTTGTTAATTATCTTTTGTTGGTTCTTGGCAGCGGCCTCTTGCTGTTCGCGTCTTTCCTGGCGAAGGATCAGGTACTGGCTATAGTTCGTTTTGTAATCGTATATCTTTTTGTTCGATATTTCTATTGTGCGGTTGGTAACGTTATCGAGGAATTTTTTATCGTGAGATATAAGTACCAATGCCCCGTCAAACGTTTCCATAAATTCCTCAAGCCATTGCATCGATTCAATGTCAAGGTGGTTGGTAGGCTCATCGAGAAGCAATATATCGGGCTTTTGTAATAGCAATTTTACAAGCTCAATACGCATTCTCCATCCACCACTTAGTTCAGAGGTTTGCCTGGTGAAATCGGAACGTTCAAATCCTAATCCTCTTAATTTCTTTTCAATTTCCTCATCCATATTACCTGAACCCAATATGTCAAGGCGATGAGAAACATCGGTTATTTCGGTAATAAGGTTAGAATATGAATCGCTTTCGTAATCGGTACGGGTCTCTAATTCGTGGTTTATTTCAGTAAGGCGGTTTTCCAGTTGCTGTATCTCGGCAAATGCTGTAGCGGTTTCTTCCAATACGGTTTTACCATGCTGGTGAACCATATCCTGTGGTAAATAAGCAATTTTAACCCCTTTAGGCTTGCCAATACTACCTGAGGTAGGCGACTGTTCACCGGCAAGCAGCTTTAACATAGTACTTTTACCGGCGCCGTTCTTTCCGGCAAGGCCTATACGGTCCCTTGGGTTAATAAGGAAACTAACATTATCGAACAGGGTTGAACCCCCGAAACTTACATTTATGCCATTTAATGAGATCATATCCTGAAAAAGATTTGCAAAAGTAGGCTATTTTGGCGGATATTGGTAGAGAATTGCCTAAAATAATAAGGGCCGTACTCGTACGGCCCTTATTAATAGCTGTGAAATAAAAATTATTTCTTGTCAGCAGCTTTCTTGGTGTCCTTAGCATCAGACTTAGCAGCTGGCTTGGTAGCCTTAGCATCTTTCTTGCTGTCCTTTGCATCACCAGCCTTAGCTGTTTTTGCATCTTGCTTAGCAGGAGCTGCTTTGTCTTGACCAAATGATACACCTGCGAATAATACCAGTGCCGATAATACTACGATTGACTTTTTCATGACGATTAAGGTTTAATTGTTAGTTTATGAAAACAAAACTATTTCGGAAAGATGAAGAAATAATGAAGATAATCAGTTTAATAGGGCATTTTTAGCGAATGGCCTATAAATTGGCAGAGTAGGGGCCTGAATTCACCATTAATTTTGGTTAAGGTCACTTTTTTCGCCATACATGTAATGCTTTACCAAGAACTACTATAACTAAGGCAATGCTTAAGATCTCCCACCAGCTCCAATTTAACATATAGTTTAATAATTATAAAGGGTTATTTTACCAAGTATGGTTGCCATGCTTATCTGAAAATACGTAAGCTATGGCGTGATGTACAACAGGGTCTCTCTTTTTCCAGTATTTATATGCCGCAGCAACGCCTTGTCTTACTTCCTTTTTATTGTTGAAATGGCTATCCCTATCTTTTAGTATAGCATTCAAAGAAGTAAGGCTGATTTTTATGCTTTTTGAATAGAAGCATATAACTATATGGCTTATAAATTCAAAAATTTCATTTTTTGTCATGTTTTCATTTGGTATTTGCTACTAATTATATATTACAAAGCACCCATCTATTTAATCTATACTATAAAAAGAGCCGGTAATTAACCGACTCTTCTATTTCATGTTCAAATAATAACGAAGAGTTTTATTTCTTATCTGTTTCTACTTTGGTGTCTGTTTTGGTTTCTTTTACTTTTTTATCACCATTCTTACTTGTCTTTGATTTAACGGTCTTTGTTTTAGTTTTCTTCAAATCTCCGTTATCCGTTTCAGTTGTAGTCTTAGTGGTAGTTGTAGTAGACGAATTTTTGCCAGCCGTTTTGTCCTGGGCAATTGATGCAGTTGAAATACCAAGGGTACACACAGCAAGAGCAATTCCGGTAATAGCTATTTTTTTGAGTTTCATATTATTGTTTTAGGTTAATTAATAATAGTGTAAAGGTGATTGTATTCATGTATTTGACAGTTACATTTACTTACAAATACATTACATTATTCTCACTTCCCTGTTTTCTTCGTGGCTTCTTCTTTCTTCTTCTTAAAAAAACCTTTTAAAAGGAAATTATGGCTAGCGGCATTCATATTTTCTTTGAATCCACCGGCCCCTTGTTTAATATTTACCATTGCTTCATTTACATTCAATGCTAAGGTGCTGTCCATGAATAATTCTCCTATAGTACCCTTCCCGTTGCGTATATTCTGCACAATTGCAGCCAGGTTGCCACTAATGCTCGCAGAATTGTCACTGGTTGTCTTTATTTTCAATAATATGTCATCAATGTTTATTGGTACAGTTGTTTCCACGAAATCATTACTTGCTATCTCGGGCTTACCTGGTGTGCCGGGAATAATAGATATTATCTTATTGCCCATTAGCCCATCGGTGCCAATTATGGCTTTTGCATTCTTTTTCATAAACTTCCTCGTATGTTCTTCAATGAGCATATCCACCTGCACGGTCGAATCCGTGATCTGTTCTATACCTTCAACAATACCCACATTAATACCGGAAAAACGTACGTTATTACCTACCTGCAATCCACTTATATCTTTAAATATTCCACTTATCTGGAATGTACTGCTAAATAATTGCTGCCTTTGGCCAATAAAATATATTGCTCCTATAAACACCAATATACTTATACTTACAAGTATTCCCAGCCTTATTTTATTCCCGGTTTCTGTTTTCATAATTCATACGTTATTTAAAAAATGAGCGTACCCATTCATCTTTTGATTCAGATAATTCAGTGAAGGTTCCTTCAGCAACTAATATCCCATCCCTTACCACTACCATCCTATTAGATGTTAATCGTGCGCATTCCACATCATGGGTAATTATTATGGAAGCTGTATTGTATTTCTTTTGCACGTCTAATATTAATTTGCTTATTTCTTTTGATGTTATTGGATCTAAACCTGTTGTTGGTTCATCGTAAAGTATTAATTGAGGCTTAAGCATTAATGTACGCGCCAGGCCTATCCGTTTCCGCATTCCACCGGAAAGTGCAGAGGGCATTTTATCGACCGCATCTTCCAGCCCAACACTTTTTAAAGCTTCTTCCACTGATGAATTAATTTCTTCGGGAGTTATTGGCTTCAGGTCACGTAAAGGAAATTCAAGATTTTCTCTGACCGTCATGGAGTCGTATAAAGCGGCACTTTGAAACAGAAACCCGACTCTTTTTCGTATTGCGTTTAATTCGTGTTCTTTTATGCTATTGATACTTTTCCCAAACAATGCAATATTACCATCATCGGCTTCAATAAGCCCAATTAGGCACTTTATCAATACTGATTTGCCACTACCCGATTTACCTAAAACAACAAGATTTTCGCCTTGTTCAACATGAAGATTTATGCCATTTAATATTTTATTGCTACCAAATGACTTTTTCAGGTTCTCTATTTTTACAATTGATCCACTCATTGTCGGTTACATAAACAAACTTGTTAGTTGAACTGCTATCATGTCGATAATAAATATGGATAATGATGCAAACACAACGGCCGAATTAGCAGCCTTACCAACTCCTTCGGTGCCGCTATCAGATTTATAACCATAATAACAGCCAATTAGTCCGACGGCAAAACCAAAGAAGAATGTTTTAATTATTGCCGGGAACAGATCGGAGAAAGAGAGCGCCTGAAAAACCTGTAAGAAGAATAAATGGAAACTTATTTGGCCTTTTATATTAACCCCAATATAAGAGCCATAAATAGAAATGGCATCAGCAAGGATAACAAGAGCAGGTAACATTAAAGTTGTAGCCAGTATTTTTGTGACAACTATGTATTTGAACGGATTATTTCCCGCAACTTCCATTGCATCTATTTGTTCTGTTACTTTCATAGAAGCTAGCTCAGCTCCGATGCCAGAACCAACTTTTCCGGCAAATATTAAGGCTGTAATTACAGGCCCCATTTCTCTTACAATAGACACTGATACCATTGCCGGCAGCCACGATTCTGCGCCAAATTCGGCAAGGGTAGGCCTTGATTGAATGGTTAGTACCAGGCCCATAATAAACCCGGTAATAGCAATTAATGGGAACGAATTATATCCTACCAGGTAGGATTGTTTAATAAATTCACTGAACTCATATCGCGGCCTAAATACTTCTTTAAAGAAGCGTAATACAAACCTTGTTATCGAGGTTACTTCTTCAAAAAAAGCCCTTACCTTTTTAAGGTAAGGGCTTGTAAGTAAGAAGGTTGATTTCTTAAGCTCAACTGATTCTCCGTTGTTTAAATTATTAGACATTTATCCAATTTGCTTAAAGGCTTTTGCCTTGTATAACACGCAGGATAACTGCAATTATGGCGATGACGAGCAGTACATGTATTAGGCCGCCTACACCATAGGCCAGAAAACCAACAGCCCAACAAATAACCAGTATTACCGCGATAACATATAATAGATTTCCCATGACGTTGATTTTTATTTGATTAAATAATTCTTAATAACCACAACACTAAAAGTATAAGGGCTACTACAAGCAATAAATTGATCAAACCGCCGAGGCCAAAACCGCCTGCAAGTAAACCAACCAGCCATAGAATTAATATTATTACAATAACCAACCATAATAAGCTGAGAGCAGCATGTTCGCCTCCATCATCAGAAATGCCGGTATTCATTTTTGGTGATTCAGAAACAATAGGGCTGGATTCGCTTGCCGGAGTAATTGTGCTTCCAGAACTAGTTGCATTGGCTTGTTTAGCAACTGGCAATACATGGATCTTAGGCAACATTTTTTTAATATTTACTATAGCAAGCGGGCTTGTATTTTTTACAAGCTCTTTAGAATTTGCCACCGGGTTGTTTGTTACAACCGGGACAGCAATTATTGGTGCCGCCGCTGTAGGTAGGGTAGCTTTATTCGGAGCTATTGTCTTATTTCCTTTTGAATAGTCAACATAAAAGCCACTTGTATAATGGCGCTTTGTTATTGCCAGGTTTGATGAGCAAGAAGAGAAAAAGGCGCTCGCCGTTAATAGAATAGCGCTGAATTTGATTAGATTTTTCATAGTGTTTTGTTTTTTGATTGATTAGAATTATTTACTGCAATTTTTTAATGTTTAAAATAAACGGATGCCAAGTGTTCCCTGGTACCAAACGTTTTTGTATCGTGGTGTAGTTGATGTTCCGTCGCCATTATTATCGAGTACATCCCAGCCTACCCTGGCTCCGAATACTACACGACCAATATTAATATCAAAACCACCCGTCAGGCAGAATGTATTTTTCCGCACGTTATCATTCTCGAATACGGTCTCCTGTTGAATAGAGGTACTTTCATTAGCGAATACATCGGTTTGCTTAAGAAGATAAGAAAACTGAGGGCCCGCAAGCAATGTTAAGAACTCACTTGGTTTCAATGAGAACAGAATTGGTATATCAAGGTAATCGGTGGTACGGGTAAGGTTGTAACTGCTACCTAGAATTGAACCGGTTGCCTGGAAACCTTTCTGCGAGAACAGCACTTCAGGTTGTACACCTAAGTACTTTCCTATTGGGATAGTTAAAAATGCACCACAGGCAAAACCCAGTTTTGGATTAGCCACAAAATCCTGCCCCTGTGCATCGTAAACGTTTGAATAATTTACGCCTGCCTTAACGCCAAGTGTTAGCCTGTCGCGGCTGTCCATTGCATCATCTTGTGCATAAATATTACCTCCTATAAGAGCAGTGGTCAATAGTGTTAAAATTATCTTTTTCATATTATTTCAATTTAAGTGTGAAGTAATTTTCACGTAGCAAAGGTGCGTACACGGTGTGCTACATCTATTACACAACATTGCACATTTGTTGTATGAATCACACATGGTCTTTATGCTGCCTAGTAAGCATAAAAAAAGCGTTGCTGTATAAGCAACGCTTTTACATGTTTAATGAAATATTACTCTTTGGTAATGGTAGACGCTGCCATAGTTACTCCACCTGTTCTTGCTAATGCCTTTCCGTTAAGTGTAGCACCCGTATCAAAAGTAATAGACTGCATTGCCATAACAGTTCCCTGGAAAACAGAAGTGGTTCCAAATGTTGCAGAACTACCAACTTGCCAGAATATATTTGATGCCAGTGCACCACCTGCCAGAATAACCTGGCGGCCTGATGTAACTGTTAATGCAGATGCAATTTGTATTATAAATACTGCGCTTGCATTCCCTTTCGCATCAAAAGTAAGGTTACCCGATGATAATGCCAGGGAAGAAGTTGATTTATAAAGCCCCGGGGTAAGTGTAAGCCCACCAATATTTCCTGATATTGTTACTATATCAGTGCAGGTTCTGCCTGCGGCATTATTATACGCTGCTGTCAGATCGGTCTTTGCCTGATTTGCTGTAGCATCATTAATATATAATGTGCCATTTAATACACCAGGAGGAAAGCCGCCAACGGAAGAACCGGGACTCAGGCCTATGTCGCCGGTTACGGTTGTAGCACCTGTATTAGTAATGGTTGAACCTGCAAGCAGTGCAAAAGTAGAAGTGCTTGCTAATGGCACAGTTGCCTGTACTGTAGTTTGAAGGGTTATTACATTTGTATTGCTACCGGCAGTAGAAGAAGGCGATGAGTTATCTTTTTTACATGCCGTAATTAAACTAATCGATGCTATTGCTATGGTTGTTATAAGCTTTATCTTTTTCATTGTATTTCATTTATTTGCAAAAGAGTTTTTGCAAGGATACAAAGGTGCGTGCATTAGGCCGCAAGAGTGTTACATAACCTTAAGGAAAGGTTGTAACATTCACATAATAGAAGATACAGTAGGTAGTAATGGAAGGATTACATCCTTTCCATGTACCAGTTCAGGGTTTTTTCCATTTTTCGATAGTGGAAAATGGTCGTGATTATTTTTTGCAATCGGGTGAAAGCCGTTTCACTTTTAATAACATAATCAAATGCCTTATGATGCATGCAATTGACAGCCACCTCAATTTTATCTTGCGAAGACAACATTATTACCGGAATATCTGCATTGAATGCCTTTATCTTATCAAGTGTATCAATTCCATTCATGGCATTCTTATCAATACCATTAAGGTGATAGTCTAATATTATCACGTCAGGATTATTATCCAAGTTCGCAATACATAATTCACCAGTTGCAAATGTTTCTACTATAATATTGGCATTCTCAATGAACTTAATCTCCAGTGTTTTCAAAAAGAGTGCATCATCATCCACAAGAAAAAGCTTAATATTCTTTTCGTTTTCCATTATTTCGCGTTTTTAATTGCGTTAAACTCTTCTTTCAGCTCTATGCAGGCTTGTGCACAAATACTTTCAAGTTGTAAAACCAAATCGGGTATTGCATCAGCCTGTTCCTGCGTACTGGCATATTCCTGAACTTTCTTTGCTATGTTTTCAAAATCGGAACTAATACCCATTATTGAAAAGGATGGAATTATTTTATGCACGGCTGCATACAACGCGCTCCAGTCTTTATCTTTCAAACCCATTTTCATTGCAGTGATCAAAGGTGGCGTTTGTTCCAGGTAAACCGAGATCATTTCCATCATCAATATAGGATTCGATTTTGTGCAGCGTATTAAATACGCCATATCAATGCATCTTAGCTTTTTGATCTGTTCTATTTCCTTCTCCTTATTTTCTGTAATGGCAATGGGTTTTTTTATTAAGCCAACTATTTTACTGTATAATACCCGTTCATCTACGGGTTTTGCTATATAATCATTCATTCCTACGGCTTTACATTTTGCCAGATCTGCGGTTGTTACATCGGCTGTTAAAGCAATAATAGGAATTTTAGAGTGCATTGTATTACGGATATACTCAGTTGCCTCAAACCCATTCATCTCAGGCATTTGCAGGTCCATAAGTATTACATCATAGGTTTTAGTCTTTAATTTTTCAATCGCAATTTTACCATTGGCTGCAATATCACGCTCAAAACCGAAATCATCCAAAAGGGTTTTCATAAGTAATTGGTTGAGCGCAATGTCTTCCACAACTAATATTTTTATATTCTTTATTTTTTTATCCAATTCCAATAATTCCGG
>JABCZY010000001.1 GCA_013289395.1 Bacteroidota bacterium | reverse complement strand
GAGAATAATTACCTATATATATTGGGTAACGGTGGAAACGGTTCTATCATGCATGCAGATGAATCGCAAAATATTACTGCGCAGGTGACTCAATATGTAAACGAAAGATACGAAGGGAAGAAATGAAAATGATCTGTGGATTGATAGTCTATATTCTTTTTGCGGGTGCATGCACAAGGTGTGGAGGAGGTACAGCTATGACTAGTGAAGAAGGTACGGGGACAAGAAGGGATAATGTTGTACCTGATAAACTAGCTCCTTCGCAATATGTGAGCTGGATAGAAGATAAGAATAACGGAATGGAGAAAGAGAAAAAAATAGATGATATAGTTTTTTCGGTACAATACAGGCCAGTCCCTTATGTGATATGTGAAGAAGAAAAGAAAAATGAAATATCTGATTCGCTTGCAAAAAGAAGAAGTGCAGAATTGAGTGGAATGCAGTATATGAATCTGAAAATAGAGGTGCCGCAAGGTGAACTCCTTAAATACGGTCTTACCAAAAATGCTCAGTATGAGGACAGAGTCAATTATTTTTCATTCGGAATGCAAAAGGATATTCAATTAGTGGAAGCGGGTGATACCTTGCCTTGTTTATTGTTTCATTATGAAAGAGTGTATGATATAGCGCCGTATGGTGTTTTTCTGCTGGCCTTTCCCAAAGGTAAAGATGCGGAAGGAGATAAGACATTGATATTTTCTGACAATGAATTTAACAAAGGAATAATAAAATTTCATTTTGAAGGGAAGGATATAAAGAAGCTACCTCAGCTTGAAACAATATGAGAAGAGCAATTAATAAAATAAAGAAGAAATTTGGAAAACCGTTAAATAAAACGGTTGCCCTTAGTATTGTCTTTACTTTGCTTTTTGAGATGGGGGCTCCTAACTATGCGCTTACGCTTGGTGGCGGGCCGAGCCAACCTGAGGTTGATAGTTTCGAACCTGTAGGAACATCTGATATGGTCGACCCATTCTCTGGCAGTTTTTCATATAATATCCCATTATTAAATGTGGACGGATACCCCATCAACTTAGCATACCAGTCAGGTGTAACCATGGACCAGGAAGCTAGCTGGGTTGGACTAGGCTGGAACATAAACGCAGGTGCTATAACACGGACAGTACGTGGCATTCCAGATGATTTCAACGGGGATACCATAGAGCGTGATTTTAATATGAAGGAGAATGACACGTATGGTTTAAATACTGGTCTTACCGAAGGTGGTGAACTTTTCGGTCTTGAAATACTGAATGCAGGAATTACATATTCGCTGGGAGTAAAATACAATAATTATACGGGAATAGGTGCAGAAGTTGGAATTTGCCCGAGCCTGAGTGTTGGTAAGCCTTCGTGCGGACAATTAACGGTTGGCTATGGCCTCAGTTCAAGCAGTGATGAAGGAGTCAATATCACTCCGTATGCAGGTCTTAGTGTTGGAATTAAAAGCGGTGATAATGCTTCTACAAACCTGGGTATTCATATCGGCCAGACTTTTAATTCAAGACAAGGGCTTGAAAATATGACAATAGGGGCCAGTATTGGTTATTCATTACACAGTGATGGTTCAAATATAAGTCATTCAGAAACGGAGTTTGCACCAACAGCAACCTTTAATAAAATGATGCCAACTTTCACACCGCAAATATCACTACCTCTCGTAAATTCTTCAGTGACGGGTAGTGTAAAGGGTGGATACGAGATCAGTGGTTACAGTGAAACTGTGAATTTTGAAGCATATCAATCTTCTCAATACTTAGCAACGAACAGCATTTACAATCCTGCTTTTGGGTACATGCACGCAGATGCGGGAGTGGGTAATTCAAGTGCAATGATGGATTTTAACCGTGAAAAGGATGGAGTATTTAATCAGAATACGCCAGACCTTCCATTGACAAACTTTACATATGATATTTATTCTGTCTCAGGGCAAGGTATGAGTGGAAGCTATAGGCCTTTCCGCAGTGACATCGGGCATGTATTTGATCCATATAATGTAAATACGAGCAATGCCCAATCAGTAGGTATGGAGGTATCAGTAGGAGATATCATTCATGCTGGAGTGGATTGGTCAAATGCGGATGTTATAAGTTATAGCGGGGATTGGTCTGCAGGAAATACGGCGTATGGTGATCTGTCCTTCAACTCAACTGGCGGAGGAAACCCACTTTATGAGCCCGTTTATTTTAAGGAGGCTAATGAAAAATCTGTTGATTCTGATCCTGCATTTTTTTCGAAAGTAGGAGGGTTTGATCCACAGCGCCTGGAGCTTAACCAGATATCACAGTTCAATACAGTAGCTACAAATACATATGAATCAGGCCTCCAGGTATCGGGTAAAAACTACAGGCTGAATCGCGATATCAGGAATGAAAGTATATCAATGCTGACCAGGGATCAATTGCACAATTTCGGCTTACAAGATACCACAGGAATGAATTTGTACAATGGAAAGGGATATCATATCGGGCAAGTAACATCATTAGGTACCGGAGGTAAGAGATATGTGTATGGCATCGCCGCGTACAATATCAAAAAGGAAGAAGTCACATTTGCAACAGGAATTGATGCGAATGCTGATGTCGGAGACCATGTGGACCCCAACGGTGGATTAGTGAATTATTTATCTGGCGATAATTCTATAAATAACCCCAAGGGGATAGATAATTATTACAGCGATATCAAGACACCTCCCTATGCCCATAGCTATTTACTGACGGCTGTTCTCTCTGCTGACTATGTTGACGCTGATGGAATACGCGGGCCGAGTGATGGCGATCTGGGAACATGGACGAAATTCAATTATCAGAAGAGGCCTACTTATTATAACTGGAGAGTGCCAATGGGAGCGAATAAAGCATCGTATGAAGAAGGATTAAAATCAGATTCCACGGATGATAAAGGGAATTACATATATGGTCAGAAAGAATTATGGTACCTGAACTCGATTGAAACTAAGAATTATATAGCCGTATTCAATACCCAGGCAAGGTTGGACGGCTTAGGGGTCACAGATGGAAATGGAAGTATCGATCCGGATACCAGCCACAGCCAGCGGGTGTTGAATTCGATAAGTTTATATACCAAACCCAACTATAATGCACATCTGGCGAATTCCAGTGTGGCACTTGTTCCTATAGAAGTAGTGCATTTTGTATATGATTATGAACTGTGTCCGAATATTCCCAATAATATCAATGCAATTAATAATACAGGTATAAATACCGGTAAGCTTACACTCAAGCAAGTATATTTTACGTATCAGAATTCTTTCAAGGGCGCATTAAGCCCATATAAATTTACATATTGCTATAATAATTTTCCACAGTATAATTTCCCTTATGATATAAAGGCATATAACCGTTGGGGTACATACAAGCCTAACCCAGGTGAAGGAGCGGCTCTTGGTACAGCATTATGTCCGGCAGAATATCCTTATGTGGAACAAAATAAAACGAATGAGGACCAATATGTGGCCGCATGGACACTGACAGATATCACATTACCTTCAGGAGGCTCCATCCATGTGGATTTTGAATCCAATCAATATTCCTATGTTCAGAATACACCGACAACACAAATGTTCAAGGTTGTCGGAGCAGGAACTAGTAACTCTGTTGCTATTGGCTCACAATATCAGGCATTCCCTTTAACATCCGGTTCCGGTTCATCTCAGTCTGATCAAAACTATTACTTGTTTTTTGAACTTCAAAAGGACGCCAATAATCACTACATAACAGATCCGGCAAAATATTTTAATGGGCTACCATATATCTATTTCCGTTTTCTAATGCAGATCAGTGTCTCTCCTCCATATTATGAATATGTAAGTGGATATGCTCCACCGAGTAGTGTGGGAGTTTGCTCGGATGGTGCGCATGGTTATGTTCAGCTTAGCGGAGTACAACTAGATGGGAATGGCAGTGGGTTTGTTTCACCAATAATAAAAACAGCATTGCAATTCG
Source organism: Bacteroidota bacterium (assembly GCA_013289395.1). Lineage (GTDB taxonomy): Bacteria > Bacteroidota > Bacteroidia > JABEUT01 > JABEUT01 > JABEUT01. The sequence continues at coordinate 56,910 of JABCZY010000001.1, read as the reverse complement.
GACGTTTATATACCCCAAGGGTTATGTGGCATGAACCACAGATCACTGATAAAGCAAAATTGCTGGATGTGCTGGGGGCATTAGCAAGTGCAGTGTTCCAAATAACGCAGGTGAATAAGGGCCTGAATGGCTCTTTATATGATCAGGGTTTCTGCAATAATTTTGTTATAGATAAATCATGGATAAAACTGAATAGTCCCGGCACCGGAAAACTTGGCGGAGGTGCACGGGTGAAAGATATCATGATGAATGATCAATGGAAGGCCATGACATCGGTTGAGCCTTCATTTGATTACGGACAGCAATATTCCTATACCTTGCCGGATGGCGTAACATCTTCTGGTGTGGCAAGCTATGAACCACAGATAGGAGGAGATGAAAACGCTTTGCATACCCCGGTTTTTTATAGTTCAAGCGCGCTCCAGGTGCCGGATGACCAATATTATATGGAAACACCATTTGGAGAATCTTTCTTCCCTTCTCCTTCAGTAGGATACAGTATGGTAACTGTAAAGAACCTTCAGCGTGCCAATGTACATAGAAATGCCACAGGTTCTGTAGTACATGAATTTTATACAACAAAAGATTTCCCAACCATAACAAAGCAAACCGATCTTCAACCTATACCTGAAACCACAGACCCTGCAAGTCTTTCTTCATTGTTTAATGTAACTTCCATGAGTTATATGACAGCAAGTCAAGGGTACTCTATAGAGCTTAATGATATGAACGGCAAACCTAAGAAACAGGAGGTTTACCAGGAAGGCCAAACCACGCCTATAAGTTCAGTACAGTATTTTTATCAGTGTACACCTTACTTAGGCAATAATAGTTTTGAACTGAGTAATAATGTAACGGTAGTTAATCCTGATGGTAGCCTGGGGAAGAATAACATAGGAGTGTTCTTTGATGATGTTAATGATTTCCGCTCAGAGGAAACTGATAATACTTCTGCTGCGACAATGATCAACTTAGATGTTATAAATATAGCTGGGCCCCCGATTCCGATCCCAATGGTATTGCCTTCCAATACAAGCGAGTATATAAGATTTAGGTCATGTGTCAATACCAAGGTTATACAACGTTACGGCATTCTTGATAGTACAATTGTAACAGATCTTGGCTCTACTGTTAAAACCCAAAACCTTGCCTACGATGCGCAAACCGGTAATGTACTATTGACTAAAACCACTAATGATTTTAATGATTCGATATTCAATATGGCTTATCCTGCATATTGGTATTATAGTGGTATGGGTGCCGCATATTCTAACATAGGTGTGAGTATAAGTAATTCTACTACAACATTCACAAATGGTATTGCAATGATTCCCAATGCATCGAGTATGTTCTACCCAGGTGATGAGCTTGCACTTACTGGCTCAACGACTGGTATCGTCGCATGGGTTACCGCTGTCAATGGTAATAATATTACGGCGGAGTACAAGAGCGGGATTAAAGTAACCGGTCCTTTTACAAACCTTGAAGTGATACGTTCCGGTAGAAGGAATATGCAGGACATGGATATGGCGAATATCACATCTCTTGTTAACCCGATAAATAGTTTGCAGAGCAATTCATACCAGAAGATAACCCAGGCAAGTGCAAGAGAATATACGGATAGTTGGAGTACATATTGCAATTGCTTTACCCAGTCTGGTGATAATACCGATAACCCATATGTGCTTGGAATAAGAGGGAATTATAGATTGAAAACCTCCTTGCTTTATCTTACTACGAGGGATCAAAGCAATTTTGATAATAATACCAATATAAGGAGCGACGGAACATTCAATTCCTATAACCCATTCTATTCGGAGAGTGGTGGAAGCTGGCAAATGACCCCTAATAATTGGACCTATACCAGTTCGGTTACGAATTTTAACCCATATGGTCAGGAGATAGAAAGTGTAGACGCTTTAGGACGTTATTCTTCGGCCACGTTTGGTTACAATCAAACCTTACCCACTGCGGTAGCAGCGAATTCAAAATATCAGGAAATGGGTTTTGATGGATTTGAAGATTATGGTTTTGACGGTTGTGCAGACAATCATATGGATGTGAACCGGACAGGAATAGTTCTTGATCCTACACAAGCGCATACAGGCAGGCATAGCCTTCTGGTAACCAGCGGCACACCTGTAACCATCGGTGGGCAGATTACTACATGTACCCCTGTAAATCCATGTAATCTTACCTTATGCGGAATGAAAACAGGTAATGTTGACTTGTCTGTGCTTGAAATAGTTCCTGAAGGAGGTACGGCACCATATACATATAAATGGACAGGAGCAAACCTGTATTTTAATTCCGATGGCTACCCGGCCATTAAAACAAATTACAGTGGAAGTTATACTTTCACCATTAGTGTAACTGATAGCAAAGGATGTACTGCTCAGGCTACTGTTACTGGAAACTCTACTAGTTTTTCAGGCATTCCTCAATGTCCACCACCATGTAACCTTTCACTTTGTTATAATGCCGGGCCACAACAAAATCAGGTTTTTGTTCTGGCAGCTTCAGGTGGAAGTGGTAATTATACTTTTACCATTCCTTCAAGTGTACAATCTTCTACTTTAACAAGTAATGGTGAGTTTGTAATAGACTATTCGACCTTATTTAGAAATCTTCCACTTACTATCACCGTAACTGATGCTAATAATTCATCATGTAGTTATTCAACGGAAATTACGGGTGTGAGCCGATCGAATTTAACTACTACAAATCAAACTATACAATCTTGCTGCAGCCTTCAGTTATGTTATTCTGTAACACCTCAAAGCGACGGATCTACCGCAATAACGGTTAGCCCTGTCGGAGGTGCTGCTACATATTCATTTACTGGTATTAGGACTTCAGGCTTGGCTTCCGCTGTGACCTTCACAAATAATGGCTCAAGTTACACTGCGACATATAGCCCGAGTTACAATGGAAGTTTTGAGGTGTACGCTTCGGATGAGAATGGTTGTGTAGGGCAGGCTACAATAATATTTGATGGAGGTACAGTTAGTGCTTCGATTCCGGTTTGTAATTAGAAAGAATAATGGTAGTAGTTGATAATAAAAAAATGAGATTATACGATATAGTTAACAAATGAAATAGATGAAAGTTTTTTCTAAAATATCTCTTTTATATCTATTGTTGACGGCAGTGATCTTGGTGTCCTGTAACTCACGATTATTGTCTCAGGTGGTAATACTTCAACAGGGTTTTGATTCCACATCAGGCTCACATGATAATGGAACATGGACCACTGCTACCCAGATTCAGAATGGTGGAAACGCTTGGGCTGAACAATACACCAGTGGCAGTCGTGTAATTGAAGGTAATAATTCCTGTTCAGGTTGGTCAACATGTGAGGATGAAACTGGTAATGCATATGGTCTTACAGGGGGAGCACCTGTTTTTTCAGGTACAGGTACCAATATTGGGTATGGTAGTTCCAATACTAATTATTTTGCAATTTTTGATGACTATGATGTAGCAAGTGGTTCGTATGGTGGCATTTATACCCCTTATTTCAGTTTAACAGGTTATACTAACGCGACCTTGACATTTTACTGGAATAATGGTAATCCGACAGGGCCTTACAGTTCCTATATACAGGTGCAATACTGGAATGGAAGTACCTGGTCAAGCGGTACAAACTTTGGGGAAGCTGCAGGTAGTGTGGGTTGGCATGAAGCAACGATGTCGCTACCTTCGACAACCACAAGACTAGTATTCTTTGTTGTTTCTGATTACGAATATTATCCTGTCGCACTGGATCAAATAGAAATATATGCGACTCCACCATGTACAACTCCCAGTGCAACTATAACAAGTTCAACCAATGTAAATTGTTACGGAAATAGTACAGGTAGTGCTACAGTAAGTACAAACGGATCATCACCTACATATAGTTGGGCACCAACCGGACATACAGGAGGGACAACAGCCACCTATTCAGCTTTACCTGCTGGTACATATACAGCTACTGTAACAGTCCCAGGAGGATGCAGTAACACGGCAACAGTAACTATTACTCAGCCAAGTTCAGCTCTGTCGGCAAGTATAAGTTCTCATGCTAATGCAAGCCCATGCAGTACAAGTACCAACGGTTCTGCCACAGGAGCAGGCAGTGGCGGTACCTCACCATACACATATGCTTGGACACCTTCAAGCGGTGTAACCGGCGCAACGACAGCTTCTGCAAGCACCATGGCAGCAGGTACATACACATGCACTGTAACCGATGCCAAAAGCTGTACAGCAACAGCAACGGTAACTATTACTGCGCCAACAGCAGTTTCAGGAAGTATAAGCTCACAGACAAATGTTTCTTGTAATGGTGGTTCTAATGGCTCAGCTACCATAGCAGGTAGTGGTGGCACATCACCGTATACCTACTCTTGGTCACCGAGCGGCGGTAATGCGGCTACAGCAAGTAATCTTGCTGCAGGTACCTATACCTGCACTGTAAAAGATGCGAATAATTGTACTGGAACAGTTACGGTAACTATTACCCAGCCATCTGCTTTATCTGCAAGTATCAGTTCACATACCAATGTTCTTTGTTATGGCCAAAGTACAGGTACTGCAACTGCGGCAGGTAGTGGTGGATCTACTTCATATGCTTATTCCTGGTCTCCTTCTTCAGGAGTTACAGGTGCAACTACTGCCAGTGCAAGCACCATGGCTGCAGGAACCTATACCTGCACTGTAACGGATGCGAAAGGTTGTGTTGCTACAACAACAGTTAGTATTACACAATCGGGTACGGCTTTGTCTGCAAGTATTTCAAGTAGTAGTAATGCTCCTTGTAATGGTGAGCATGGAAGTGCAACCGTAACTGCATTAGGTGGAACATCTCCATATACCTATTCCTGGTCTCCGAGTGGAGGTGCAAATTCTACTGCAAGTCTTCTGGCAGGAAACTACACGGTTACTGTTACTGACCATAATAGCTGTACCGCCACAGCCACAGTAACTATAACCCAGCCCGATGTTTTTGGAGGATACATAGAACAAACAAATATTTGCGGATCGGTTAATGGGTCGATCACTGTATATGATGTAACCGGAGGTACTCCGCCATATACATATGCCTGGACACCCAATGTGAGCACTACGGCAACTGCTACTAATTTAAGTGCCGGCTCCTATACTGTACTTGTGAATGACGCGAATAATTGTGGTCCGCTGGAAGGAACAGCGACTGTGGTAGTGGCAACAGAGACAGTAAGCATAAGCTCTCATACAAATGTGTCTTGCAATGGAGGCGCAAATGGTAGTGCCACGGCATCTGCTGTTTCCGGTTCTACATATAGTTGGTCCCCTGGTGGAGCAACGAATGCAACTGCAAGTAGTCTTTCTGCCGGAACATATACCGTTACCGCTACAAGCCCTGGGGGGTGTACCGCAACAGCAACGGTAACTATAACTCAGCCATCTGCTGTAATTGTCACAATAAGTTCTTCTTCCAACGCCCCATGTAACAATGAGTATGGCAGCGCTACGGCTAGCGCATCAGGAGGAACATCACCATATACTTATTCCTGGTCATCAGGGCGAGGAACAAATGCAACAGCAAGTCTTAAGGCAGGAACATATACGGTAACTGCAACTGATAATCATGGATGTACTGGAACAACTACAGTAACAATTACACAACCCGCTGTGCTAGGTGGTTTCCTGGATGCTTATAACATATGTGGTACCGGTAATTACGGAATTCTTTCGGCTGATATAACCGGAGGTACTCCGCCCTATACATATACATGGACCCCAAATATAGGTACCGCGGATAGTATTACCGGTCTTGCACCGGGTAGCTATACCGTATCGGTAAATGATGCAAACAATTGCGGTCCGGTAGGAACGAACACAACCATTCAGGATATTCCGGCTGAAACGGTTACTATAACTACACATACCAATGTATTATGTAATGGAGGAACTAACGGAAGTGCTACGGCATCTGCATCGCCATCCAATGATTATGTATGGTCTCCCGGAGGTAATACAACAGCCACTATAAATAGTCTCGCAGCAGGTACCTATTCTGTAACCTCAACAAATAATAGTGATGGATGTACAGCCACCGCAACAGTGACTATTACCCAACCAGCCGCTTTGAGTGCATCTGTTTCTTATACGAATACCTGCAGTGGAAGCAGTAATGGAAGCGCAACCGTAACAGCCAGTGGTGGAACTTCACCATATACATATTCATGGAATACCAGCCCAGTGAAGACAACTGCTTCTATAACCGGTTTAGCGGCCGGAAATTATACTGTAACTGTAACTGATTATAACAGTTGTGTTGCTACAGCTACTGTAACGATAGGAACAAATGCAACACCAACTGTTTCTATCTCTCCATCTACACCTGCAATTTGCATAGGAAGTTCTGTCTCTTTAGCAGCTAGTGGAGCAAGTACTTATACATGGGCACCTAATACAAATTTAAGTGCATCAACAGGTACTCCGGTAACAGCTAATCCAACCTCAACAAGTACGTATACAATTACAGGAACAACATCGGGTTGTGCAGGCACGCAAATGGTAGTTGTTAATGTTAATCCTTTGCCTACAATAACTGTCACACCTTCTTCAGCAACAATATGCATCGGAAATTCCACATCACTGACTGTCAGCGGTGCAAGCACATATACCTGGAGCCCTAATACAAATCTGAGCGCTACAACAGGCACAGCTGTTACAGCCAGTCCTACTGTTACAATAACCTATACTGTAACGGGAACAAATTCAAATGGATGTATAAATACTAAGACAGTCGTTGTGACGGTAAATCCACTCCCAACGCTTACGATAACGCCTTCATCGGCTTCAATTTGTTCGGGAAGTTCAGCATCATTAACTGCTAGTGGTGCAAGTACCTATACCTGGACCCCTAATACAAACCTCAGTGCAACAACAGGCGCAACCATAACTGCTAGCCCAACTGTAACTACAACATATACAGCAACCGGAACAAATTCAAATGGATGTATAAATACTCAAACAATTGTTGTAACAGTAAATCCACTCCCAACGCTTACGATAACGCCTTCATCGGCTTCAATTTGTTCCGGAAGTTCAGCATCACTGACTGCCAGTGGCGCAAGCACATATACCTGGAGCCCTAATACAAATCTGAGTGCTACAACAGGCGCAACTATAACTGCTAGCCCAACTGTAACTGCAACATATACAGCAACCGGAACAAATTCAAATGGATGTATAAATACTCAAACAATTGTTGTAACAGTAAATCCACTCCCAACGCTTACGATAACGCCTTCATCGGCTTCAATTTGTTCCGGAAGTTCAGCATCACTGACTGCCAGCGGTGCAAGTACCTATACATGGACACCTAATACAAATCTGAGTGCTACAACAGGCGCAACCATAACTGCTAGCCCAACTGTAACTGCAACATATACAGCAACCGGAACAAATTCAAATGGATGTGTAAATACTCAGACGGTTGTTGTAACAGTAGATCCCCTTCCAACACTTACCATAACACCTTCATCAGCTTCAATTTGTTTCGGAAGCTCAGCATCATTAACTGCTAGTGGTGCAAGTACCTACACCTGGACTCCTAATACAAATCTGAGTGCTACAACAGGCGCAACCATAACTGCTAGCCCAACTGTAACTACAACATATACAGCAACCGGAACAAATTCCAATGGTTGTATAAATACCCAAACGATAGTAATAACATTGAATCCTCTTCCATCCGCAACTATAGGTTCAATTACAAATGCAGGCTGTGGCGGCGGCGGCGGTGGAAGTGCAAAAGTAAATGCCACAGGAGGGACCTCTCCATATGGCTATTCCTGGAATACCTCGCCCATCCAGACAAATGCGACTGCAACCAATCTTTCATCGGGTACATATACAGCTACAGTAACTGATGCCAACGGTTGTAACGCAACTGCGTCCGTAACTATTCAGCCTACGGCTTTGCCAACACCATCAGTAACTACCATACCGGTATGTGGCAGCACTACGGGAGACGCAACAGTAAGGGCAAGTGGTGGCGTAGCGCCATATACCTATGCATGGAGCACTTCTCCGGTTCAAACAAATATAGTAGCGACCAATCTTTCAGCAGGCAGTTATTCTGTGTCTGTAACAGATGTTAACGGATGTGTCGGAACCGCTTCTTTCACGATAAGCGCTTCTCCATCTTCTCCGGTAGTTAATGTAGGCACCATAACTGAAGTCAGTTGCAATGGAGGAAGTAATGGCAGTATTCCCGTAACAGTTAGTAGCGGCACTTCTCCTTATACATATTTATGGAACAATGGTCAAACAACTTCAACGGCCACTAATCTTAGTGCAGGAAGTTATTCTGTTACGGTTACGGATGCTTCCGGTTGTACAGGAACAAGTTCAATGGAACCTGTAACTCAGCCTAATTCTCTGGTAGTCGGAATATCTTCAAGTCCGACAACCGGTTGTGGTAACAGTGTGACAGGAAGCCCGACAGTTAGTGTTAATGGTGGGGTTACACCATATGCATATCTGTGGTCCCCAAGTGGTGGAACCAATGCTACCGCAAGTGGTTTAGGAATTGGTTCATATACCGTCCTTGTAACGGATGCTAACGGATGTACTGCATCTCTGCCAGTTACTATTTCCGCCGCACCTTCATTAACAGTTACAGTAACATCGATTTCAGCATGTTTACCGGCTACAGGCAGTGCAAAAGCGATTGTAAGTGGAGGTACTTCACCATTTGCTTACTCATGGTCCCCAAGTGGCGGCTCCAATTCCTCTGCACCCGGCTTAAGTTCAGGAACATACACTGTTACTGTGACCGATGCAGAAGGTTGCAGTGCAACAGCTACTGCCACTATTAATGCATACAGTGTTCCAACTGTTAGTGTAACACCTTCTTCCGCAAGTATGAACCTCGGTCAGAGTGTTATATTCACTGCGACAGGAAGCAATGGCACAGCACCATATAATTTTAACTGGGATCCATCTGATGGTATTACCATCGGTACAGGTGGAACCGTAATAGCCAGTCCTGTTTCTTCCCTGACATATACTGTTACAGTAACAGATGCGAATAATTACTGCAGCAGTGATGTTACCGTACCTGTGACAGTCATCGTTCCTGGTGTGCAAACCCCAACCAGTTGTGACACGTGCCTAGGCGGTCTGAACCTGATACCTGGAAAGACCTATCTAGTTAGTATCTGGGCTAAGGACAATAATGCTCCTCCTACAGATACAACATATCTGAACCCTCAACTTAATCTGGTATTCACTACGTCCAGCGGAACCACAACACTAGGTGCTTTTAGTCCGCAGGGAAGGATAATAGATGGATGGCAGCGAATAGAGACGCAGTTTACTGTGCCTATTACTGCCAGCACCTTCGATATTAAATTGTCATGCGCAAGTGGGGAATGTAACTTCGATGATATAAGAGTATTTCCGTTTAATGGTACTTTGAAAACGTATGTATATGATCCCAATACGTTAAGACTGATGGCAGTACTAGACGAAAGGAATTATGCTACCATTTATGAATATGATGAAGAAGGTAAGCTGGTACGGGTGAAAAAAGAAACAGAAAGAGGCATAATGACAATACAGGAAAGCAGGACCGGAATTCAAAAAAAATAAGATGAAAGGGATACGCAAACATATAATATTGTTTTTGATGTCGCTAATGGCTTTGGATGCTTTTGCCGGCAGTAATTTACAGTGGTCAGTTATTGATAAGAGTGTTCTTGTTTCCGACCTTGTTGCATTGAACAAGTATATGCTGCACATGACCACATGCCAGTTGAATGTTACTGAATCTTCCTTTGAGGATTACAGTTCCAGCATATATCATGACAGGTCTGAAGGTTATTTCAAGCGAGATAAATATGAATATAGTAGTTATATTTTAGGGGTATACACCATACAGGATAATACATGCAGGATAGTGATCGATAGTGCAAAAAAAACAATTATGGTTGCTGACCCTACAAAATCCATTGATCCTTCTTTTAGTGCGATGGATACAAAATCACTTTTCAAAATGTGTACACATGCTGAGATAGCAAAGTCAGAGAAATATACCTATTACAGGTTGGAGTTTTCAGAAGGGTACGCATTCACCTCGTACGAGATGACCATAAAGGATAGCCTACCTGTAAAAGTAGTATTGTATTACAGCAAAAAAATAAAGCGAACAGGCAGTAATGAATCTACAAGGCCAAGAGTAGAGATCGATCTTGATAACTGGACCACTTCTGTATCAGATAAGAAGAACGCTTTTGATACTGACAATTATGTGAGCAAAAAGGGCGACCAGTATTTTCTAAAACCCCGTTATGCAGGAAAATTCAAATTGTCCGATGTACGTGTACTGACCCGAACCACAAAAAAATAGTGCATGAGAACAAGTATTAAAATAGCAGCAGTCCTTTTAGTCTTTCTGTGGGGTTCCATGGAGGTAAAGGCCGGAGGCTTGCCTCCGATACACAAGCGTATAGAAGCTGGGCTAAACGGATGCACTACAATACCAGCCAATACAGCCTGTGCTACAGAAACACTTGATGTGACACCTAAATTGGGAAGCTTCAGAGATTACAATGTAGAGGACATTATTACACTAGGCATTGATCATAATACACTACTGTATTACCCGGATTCAATGACATGCACGGTTAATTTGACCATCAATGGAACAGATAATAATGGAAATACGATTGGGCCGATATACCAGAGTCTTACAGTGATTTATACGCCTTTCACTTATACGACTTATCGTGATAAAGCTGCTTTTGTTTTTAAGAATGCATACAATTATACAGTTGAAATAACGGGGATCACTGAAGTGTTGAATGGTTCACCTGTATCTTCACCAACCCTTCCGGCTAATGTATATCTTGATGGAGATATACAATTGCAGAGGTACTATGATTATACAACAGCTGGACTTATGTCGCCTTCAGTAAATGCCCCAGTGCCGGTTGATATAGATTGTAGCAGCAATCCGGATGACCTTATGTTAAGCTGGTCAACACAGGCGGGTGCGGAAAACTATGATGTCGAGTGGACCTTTGTGAATGATTACGATGTAAACTCTGGCAACTACATTCCTGCCAGCCAGTTATCCTATAATTTCCGATTTAACAGTACACGTATAACCGTTCCATTTTCTCCGTATGGTCTTAGCCTTATTTATGAGCATGGTTACCTGATATATCGTGTACGTGGTGTAGGAGTAGATATGTTCAATCCTTCTGTAATTGTTACAGGAGCATGGAGTATTGCAGATAGCGGCAGTGTTGCCACAGCGCTTGGAATTTATCCTTCACCGGTCTATCAGATAACCTCACCGCATACAGGCGACAGTATAGATTATCAATATAATTCAACATTTGCCGAAGAAGGAAAAAAGAAAGAAGTAGTAACGTATTACGATGGTAGTATGCGCAGCCGTGAAGCAGTTACTAAGATGAATTCAGATAGCAATGTATTGGTAGGGCAAACTATATACGATTACCAGGGTCGCCCGGCGGTTAATGTATTACCCGTACCGGTTAAATTCCCTTCCTGCACAAATGCACAGCCTTCAATGCATTACTATCCGCTTTTCAATACCCATGATACTACACCTGGAATAAACACCCAACCGATATACAGCCGTTTATATTTTGACAGGGACACAAGAGATTCATGTACAGTAGGTGCAGATAGTATGAGCAGGTTATCTGGTTCGTCTAACTATTATTCACCGAATAATCCAAGACAGTATGGTTTCTATGCTTACATACCCGATGCACATGGATATCCTTTTTCTCAGACACAATATACTCCAGATAATACAGGAAGGGTGCGTTCACAGGGTGGAGTAGGGCCCCAGTTCCAGATAGGCAACGGGCATGAATCAAAATTTATTTATGGTCAGCCTAATCAAATAGAACTGGACAGAATGTTCGGTTCGGAAGTTGGAAATGCCACCCATTATAAAAAGAATATCGTGATTGATCCTAATGGCCAGGCAAGTGCATCATATCTTGATCAGGAAGGAAGAACGATCGCCACTTGTCTGATGGGTGCCCCGGGGAAGGATAGTACAGGAAACTTTAACCTTTCGCCAATACCAAGCTATTATGGCGCATTACAAAACCTGCGCGTGGACTTGTTCGCTGAAAATTCTTTGGGACAGAGCAGTAATAACACTGTTAACCTTGATCATACTGCAATTGAGTTCAATTCACAGATCACAGTCGGCTACACAAGTGCCTACAGGTTTAAATATTTCCTGAAAGTAGATACACTGGGAGTGCCTTGCAGCAAGATATGTTTCAATTGTGTGTATGATCTGCAAATAAAGGTTACAAATGATTGCGGACAGATAGTTGCAGCAACCAAAGGAGAGAATCCATTGGATACAGTATTGGGAAATAGCACAATAGTTAGTACTGATACAGCTACAAAAGGATTGTTTCATATAGTAGGAAAAGACACTATTGAGTTCATTGCTGGATGCAGTTCCAATCATTTGTATAGTGATACAGAAGGAGTAACGATGGTACTAACACCAGGTAATTATACCATCAGCAAGATACTTACTGTAGATACATCCGCATTGCATTATTATGTTGCCGCATATATAGATTCAGCCAACAGGGCAGGTTGTGTAAAGACCTTATCAAATTTTGAACAGCAGGCTTTGGCAAATGTTGATACCTGTAACTGCCACATTACTTGTCAGAGTTGCACTAAATCACTTGGAGACAGGGATGCTTTTGTTGCTGCTGGTAAAGGTACAGCAGAACAATATGACTTTTTGTATCAGCAATGCGGTCAGCCGTGTAAGAAAAATACTCTTTGTGATGCAGAGTATGATCAGATGTTAGCGGATGTTAGCCCAGATGGACAATATGGGCAATATCTGACAGCTTCAGGAACTACAGACCCGAATTCTTTCCCGGTTTCTGTTTTCAATCTGAACAACCATCTGCCGGTGAATATTGCAAATGGCAAAGGCAATTGGCATTATCCAAGTGTAATACTAAACGGTAATACGTATCCTTATTATATTGATGGTAATGGCAACCGGTCAATTGTTATTTTGTCGCAGGATCCGGTTACAGGAGATTATACGCCTGCCGTAAATAACACTACAGATACCAATATATTAAAGTACAATAAGACGACGAATCAGTATTACACATTCCCTGAAAATCTTAAAAATTTCAGTGATTTTAGAAATTACTGGTCACCTACATGGGCACAGTCACTTGTGCAATTCCATCCGGAATACCCTTATTATGTCGTTTGCCAGAAATATGAACAGGTGCAAGCACCTGATACGGTGACCAGTGAAACCTTTGATGAAAAGATGGCAGCATGTAGTACATTCCAGCAAGCTGTAACAGCAGGTTTTATAAATAGCAATTACCTTTCTATTTCAAGTCCGACCGAACGGGTAACAGATTTCTTCAAATCAGTTGCCGATTCAGTCTATGACCCTTTTCTTGTAGATCCTGTTTATGATACACTATATGGTAATCCGGGAGGAAATAAGCTTGTAAATGAATTTAAGAATACATTCTTTAATTACGCTGCTGGTTACAATATGGTGACTGCAGCAGCAGCCATGGCACGTTGTGGAATGTATTCAAGCCCGCCATCGGGTAGCGGATGTACTGATTTCGGCGAGAATTTTTATTCATATACGACCCCGTTGAATGATACCATCAGGAATCAGGAGTGGAGGAATTTCAGGAATTTCTACTGGTCGGCAAAGCAAAAGGAACAGAAAAAACTGGAAGACTATTATAATCTGTATATCGGTAAGGGATATAATATCTGTATCGGCAATTCATCTTTCAGTACTGTAGGGATGTGGAGCGGAACAACACCGCTTCCTATATTTGACCCGGGACAACCATGTAGTTGCGGAAACTATAACTATTATGCCAATAAACAAAGACGTTTTGTTGACCAGAATGACATACCAAATCAAAGTACAGCCGCAGTTAGTTACCAGAACTATCTACTTACAGGTCAGTGCCCTGCGGCGATAGATTTGCAAGGTTTTCTTAACCAACTGGTGGTTGGGAATAAACTTAAAGCACTACATGATACTTTAACCTCTGACCTCCAATTCCCAGCAGTATATAAAGATATCAATGGTGTATATCCACCTAATAATCTTATATTTCAATGGAGTTTTGCCGATACATTGGCTGCCGGTGACTCACTGATTGCCCATATAGAAACTACCACGGGCGCTTCTCAATGTACAGTTACATTGGGAAGGACAGGTGCAGGAATACCGTCATGGAGCAGTATTATTTCATTGCAGAATCTTCAGTATACAACAACGGCCGTTAATGGTAATGATGATTTTACTGTTATGGCTGAGATATATGTTCCGTCAAATACGGCTCATCCATACCAGTTCAAGCAACTGAGTGGTTCCTCATGTGTTCAGATACATGGATGTCAGTTCAGTACAGAGTGCCAGCCTAATCAATTTGCAATAGATATAAACAGGTTAATGAGTGCACTCGCGCAGAATGGACAATTAACAGGGACTAATATTAGTTTACAATCTAGTGCTTATCTTCCATTGTTAACCCCAGTTATTCTTAATACGATGAATTGGACGAGCACTAATGTTACTTGGTCCTTTAACGGAGGTGTAGAGTTTGATATTACGGGTGCATCTCCTTCTGATAATGAATTAAGGCTTTCAATCAATGGTAATACACCAACAAGTTTTACCTCAGCCTCGTTAAGTACCATAAACCAATTTGACAGCATTAACAGTACGGGAGGAAGTGCGTTTACAATAAACGGTCTGGATGTAAACGGTAACAAACTTGTTGAAATCAGTGGTTTTGCAAGTTCGGGCCCTGCAAATAGCCCAGCGGCTCCAAGACCATTTTCACTAGGTACTTGCGGAATGCCACCAACACCATTTACATGCCAAGGAGCAGAATATAAGAACATAAATGGGCTGCAATCATTGTTAAGTGTTCTTCCAACAGATTTTAAAACATCTGTGGATATAGATCTTACTAAGAGCAGTGGTTATACTCCAGCCATTAGCACTTATTTCCCTTCAATAATGGATAGTACTTCAAGCTCTGATGCTGATTCTTCTATTGCAGGAGGAGTATATACTGATACATTGAAGTTTAATCTTTGGGTATCTAATACAGTAAGTGGACCATCACATAAAGATTCACTCATAGGTCCATTTTACCTTTCCATAAAAGACACAAATCGCCTTGCCCGATTTAAATATCTTACCGGCATTGGGCCGATTACGGCTGTTGGTGCTTTAAGTAATGGTGGTTATTATAATAGCTTTTATTTCGTTGCATCATATACTTTTAGAGTAAGGCAGGGGCCTCGTCTTGGTGAGATTTTCAGAGCACAGGACACTGTTCGTGGAAGAAGTTTTATACCTCTCCTCAATTGCACTGCTTGCACAATTCCGCAGCAAACACCTGTTACTTACACTCCTCTGGAATTAGGCGATCCATTGCCACCTGATACTATTTTAAATATGATCCCTCCAAGTGCAATACATGGAAGTGCTGGAGGTTATCCAACGCAGGATTTTTCTTTTGGAAGGGATACAGACGAGACAGTGGTTTCCTTTGTGGCAACTTCTCCTTACATGCTTATCAAGGTTACTAATCCAGTTAATCAAGGTGATCAACCTTTTGCAGCGGTGAAGTATATTCACCTTGATACCTTATCAGGCGATTCTTTGTATATGCGTAATGCATCTAATACTATAAACCCAGGTAGTGATACCTTACCTTCAATCCAGGCATTGAAGCTGGATACTGGTAGGACTTATTACGTATATCTAACCAGGTATATGAGCGGGTGCCATGTTTGTCTTGATTCAACTAGTTATTTCGGACTAAGTATTACCAATGTAGACTTCGTCGATCCTCCTGCTCCTTCGTGTAATATAATTGCCACCGGGCCTAATTTGATTTACGACGGAGATTTTGAAACTGTTCCTGCATATTCGGTTAACGCACCTTGCTATGGACTAAACTCCCCACTTTTCCCGGAAGGCCCAGCCAGCTCGCTTACAGTAGGTTACCCAACCCGATCTGCTATGCGTTATGATGATTGTAAATTAGGTAAGATTACAGACTATACAGATGATTATGTTGTTGAAGGCAGTATTGGTAGTCAGTTCCAGCGTAACCCGCACAGTGGAACTCATTTCCTTGGTTGTGATGCACCTTCATCAGCATGTACTTCGTGCAGCACCACAAATAACCCTCCTTTATTATATACACCAAATTATATTGCTACTGTTTGGCAACAAACAGTGACTGTAGTTCCAGGTACTACATATAAGTTCTCTTTCTGGGTTGAAGACATGGATGTTTCTGCATATAGTGGAGACCCTGGTGCTATTGTGAATGCGTATATAAATGATACATCATACTTCCATGATGTTATTTCATACCAAAATGGTTATGGTACATGGAAGCAGGTAACTTTCTGCTGGGAAGCAGCAGGTAGTACCACGGCTACTATTACTCTAACCGGCCAGGGTGAGTCAGATCCGTCAGGGTATGATTTTGCTTTGGATGATATTTCGTTCAATGCAGCAATGCCACCACCATGTACAACTCTTGCAACGTTTGATACGGTGAAGCCTGTATATCCTAATCCAAGCCCTAACCCTTGCGTTAGCCAGTTGCTTGGTATCGCTAATGCCAATGCTCAGAATGCATATAATGAATATCGCGATAGCATGGCAACTGCCATACGTAATATATATATGCAGCATTGCCTTGACCCGGTGGAAAGCCTTATGTCGTCATATTCAGATGAACAGTACCATTATACGTTGTACTACTATGATCAGGCAGGTAATTTGGTGCGGACAGTTCCACCACAGGGTGTGAATCTATTGCCAATAACATCAAATTCAAGCCCTGACGAAGTAAGTATTATTCATGACAGAACCTATAACCAACATACAATATTTACCAATCATGTGCTTTCCAGTACTTATGTATACAATAGCCTGAACCAATTAACCGAGCAGAGTGTTCCGGATGATGATAATATGCAGATATGGAATTATACGTTGCCGAACGGACTTAACTCGCAATTGATAACAACAGGTACGCAGTTTGTAGACGCGTCTAATGGATTCTTAAGCGGGTATTTATTAGGGCCGCAGAGCCAACGACGAGGGTTCTTATATAAAACACATGATGCGGGCCATACCTGGCAGCAAATTAATGGCACCATAGGGGTTAATTTCAACAGGGCTGTAATGAAAGCGTTTGGAAATTACGGATACGTTGTGGGCGATAACGGTATTGTAATGGTGACCCAGGATAATGGTAATAACTGGGATATTGTACCATTATATCAAAACGGAGTAACTCAAAAACTGAGAGGTACTGATATTGATGTAACTGACAATACACTTGCTATAGTAGGTAATGGAATTGCATTCGGAATGGATATCAGCGGCGGAGTGCCTGCATATGTTGCACCTACGGGAAGTATCAGCAGTACCGATTCTTTGACAAGTGTGAAATGGGATGCAACGAATGATTTGTTCTATGCGGTAGGTGATAGCAGTGGATACGGTGTGATGTACATTGGTACACCAAGTTCTACTCATGGCCTTATATCTTGGGCCAAGTCAGCAAATAACGTAAACAGTTTGCCTGTATATAAAATGCACTTTATTCCCGGCTTACCGGGTCATGGTTATGCAGTGGGTTTACAAGGTACACTGATGCATACCGTAGATAAAGGTGCGCACTGGTATATGGTTCCACCGGCAACCTTATTTGACATACGCGATGTTTTCTTTGTGAATGATAATGTAGGTATTGCACTGATAGATAATTCTCCTCAACATGGCAGGTTATATACTACCGGCGATGGTGGGCATACATGGAACCTGATGAGTAAACCGGGGGAAGAATTTTATTCTATGAATTTTTATAAGGACTCTGCGGGAACAGGAAAAACGTATAAAGGTGTGGCCGTGGGATATAATGGACTTATAGTGCGACTGGTAAACACACTTAGCCTAAAGAATCCTTATTTTGGAGAGATACCTGTTAACAGCCCTACCACCAAAGATCTGCGAGCAGTATATGCGCTGGATAATTCTAAAGGTGTTATTAGTATGATTGTTGGCGGGGAAGAGCATAACGTGTATTACACAACAAATGCGAGTGCAAGCACAGCTACATGGACTAAACTTCCTATCCCGACAACAATACGAAAAGCTGGCTTTATATTTGACGGAGCAAATAACTATATGTTACCAGCTCTGATAAGTGATAAAGGAACATTGATACGCTTAAGCAATACTGAATCAACAAGCCCTGTAAATACCTTAGCTATTGCTGATAGCAGTAACTCAGGCTCCTCCACATCGAACTTTACAGATATAGGTGGCTCCGATACTGCAACCGTAAATGATACACTTGTTACCTATAATGCACCTGGAGCAACTCTTACAGCTGGTACATATATATTAACAGGAAGATATCCTTCATCAGGCTTTCCTGCAGAAATAGGGGAGTCTTCAGTATTATCAGCATTACCGGCAAGTAATGCGGTACTTACAAACCTGGTATATACAGGTTCTAATAGGGTAAGTGCGGCAGATAGTGTAAATAATAAAATGTATAAAGGAAAAATAGGCAGCGGAAGCATAACATGGCAGGATGTAAGTACCAATGTACATAGTAACCGTATCAGCGACCTTGGTGTATTCCCTACCGGTGGAACAACTGTGTTTAGTACTGGAGACAAAGGCCGTTTGTATTATAGCAAAATTGTTACTTCAGGTACAGTTAACATGAAAGCCTTGGCTATGCCGACGCTTAAAAACCTCAGCGGAATAATTAGTAATGCAACGGCTTTATATGCAGTTGGCGATTCATCAGCAATATATAAAGCAACCTATGGCCTTAGCGGATATGCACTAAGCACCTTTACCACAATCTTGTCGCCGGTTGGATACACGCCATTATATGGCATAGCAAATAGCGGAACAAAAGCATATATTGCGGGTGCAAATGGAACGGAGTTGTTCTTATCAAGCCCAAGTGCAACATCGGCCGTACAGGGTGTTAGCGGAGGCGTTACAAATTTTAATGGGGTTTGTTCAACTCCTTTCGGTACCGCTTTCTTATTCGGTAATAACAGTAACATGTGGGCCTATGGCGCTACAAGTGGCAAGAAGGTAGATAGCTTATTCGATTGCCGTTTCTGGGCTGAGAATTTTATGGATGTTAACCATGGCTTTGTGGTAGGTGATAGCGGCATAATACGCAGAACCGACAACGGAGGCGCATTATGGCAAACTGTATTGCCTGAAATAAACAGCAACGGTGTGCCCGATTATAAAACAGTATGGACAACAGGAATTGGTAATTCAATTGTTGCAGGAACCGGAGGCTTTTTAGGAAGAGCAAGCGGTAGCAACATAGTTACCCATGCAGGTACAGGCAGCACTTATGTGTATAATAGCAGTAGTACGCAGATATGGTATAAAATAAAGTTTCATGCCAATTATCCGAATAGTGGATATGTTGTGGGATCGGGTGGAAGCATATTGCAACTGGCAATATCGGGTGCTACATTAACGGTTAGTAATTTTGCACATACACTGCCGGCCAGCTCAGATCTTCATGCCATACATGTGTTCAGAGATAATAGTTTTATAGTTGCCGGTGCACAAGGTTCAATTTACTATTATAACCTGGCCATACCGGGTTGGATAAATTGCTCACCAAGCACCAATACAAATTATACCAACTTTACATTTAACGATATTTATTTCCGCGATGATATTGTAGGCTATGTGGTGGGTGATAGCGCAGTTAACCTGGGCGGAGAAATAATGAAGTGTACTATATTACAGGGGCAGATACAGTCACTTGACCCTAGCCTGTATACTACAGCAGCTAACCCGCTTGGTTTTGCTGAAATGCCTGTTGAAGATGGCCTTACTGCAAAGAGTATTGTATCGAATACAGGCCAGGTAAACTACAATACCATAGCCTTTACCGGACCTTATGATGGTTTTGTAGGTGGATCATATTCAACTTCTCCGCCAAGCAATACCCAAAATTACCCTTACGCAAGGTTGATTAATGATAGGGGTGGGGAGTTTAGTAGTTTATATTGGTATGATAGATTAGGTAGATTGGTTTTAAGCCAAAATACGAAACAGAACAACGAAATTAAAAAGGGATATACTTATATATTATATGATAATAATGGTAGAATTTATGAAAGTGGTCAAAAAATCGAGAATGCAGATACTTCAAACCTTTTTAATAAAATATTTGGAGATACAATAATGGGTATTTATAATCCAAGTGTTATTTCACCAAATAAGTATATTACTTGGATAAAAGATAACACAGGATTGAGAATTCAGGTAATGCATAATTATTATGATGTCCAAGAGATACTTCCAACAAGTGTATTGCAACAACAAAATTTAAGAAATCGAATTGCATCAATCACCTATAGAGATACTGTGAGAACTGATTCGCTTGTTTTTAATAATGCCATCCATTATAGCTATGATATTATTGGAGATGTTCCGACACAAATTCAAGATGATTCAATAGCAGGAATAGTTGGCCAACGATATAAAAGATTAGATTATAAATATGATTTTGTAAGTGGTGAAATTAATGAGCTCGATTATCAATCAGGGCAATTAGATCAGTATCATCAAAAATATTCATTTGATGCCGATTTCAGAATTACTAATGTCTCAACCTCAAGGGATAGTATTCTTTGGGACAACGATGCCCATTATTTTTACTACCCTCATTTTCATTTAGCAAGAGTTGAAGTTGGGGATCAGCAAGTACAGGGTATGGATTATGTATACACTCTTCAGGGACAGATAAAAGCAATGAATAGCGATATTCTATCACCAAATAATGATATTGGAAGTGATGGCCTACAAATAGAATCGAATTTAAATAAAGGGTTTGCAAAGGATGCTGCTGGATACAGCATTGATTATTTCACAGGAGATTATGATCCTATCAATAAGACTAAGTGGAATAATATTCAAACAAGATTTGAATCTGTTAAATATGGAAGCAGCTTAATGAATTCATGCCATAATTTGTTTAATGGTAATATTTCTGCAATGATTACGACAATTTCTAAACCAGTAAAGTATTCGAATGATACTTCGATTCATATAAATCCATTGCCGCAAGGTACTTCTTATGTTTATGACCAATTGAATCGCATAGTCAGAATGAGGGCGTATCAAAATCTTGGAACAAATAATACATGGGGCAGCATGACTTATTCTGGATTATACTTTGATAGTTTAGCATATGATGCCAATGGAAATATATTATTTCAACAAAGAAATGATTCCATTGGTGGAATAATGAGCATATTGAATTACCATTATAATAACAATAATGGAACCGGTCCGACTCTTCAGAATAGGCTATACCATGTGAATAATGCTGCATCTACTCCTAATCCGTTGGATATAAAAGATGAGGGTGCATTTAACTCGGCTTCTGCAACGATAAATCAGAAAAATAATTATCGATATACAGCAATGGGTGAATTAGCTAAGGATACTGCTGGTGGTATTGATACAATTATCTGGAATGATTATAGAAAGCCATGGAAAATAAAAAAATATAACGGCGATAGTATAATATTTTATTATGACGCAAGCCTTAATAGAATTAGGAAGGAATATAAACCAACTTCAGGTTACCCAGTAAATACTTTTTATGTACATGACGGTGGAGGCAATATTATTGCCATATACATGGAGACCATGACAAATAATTCTGTAAGCTATATTCTGAAAGAGAGAGATATTTATGGTGCTAATAGAATTGGGGTTGATAATACACCAGTTCAATTAATTAGCCCTGTGCCAATCGCACAAGTTGATTCCTTTGCAAGATATCTTGGCGATAAACAGTATGAAATTTATAACCATTTAAAAAATGTTATTGCAGTTGTGTCTGATAGAAAAATTCAAAGGCTGAATAATAAAGACTCCTTAGTATACGAACCAGATATTATAAGTTCTAATGACTATTACCCTTTTGGAATGTTAGAGCCAGGAAGGAATTTCAGTTCTTCAAATTATAGATATGCTTTTAACGGAAAAGAGAAAGATGATGAGACATATGGTGAAGGTGATGAATATGACTATGGTAATAGACTTTTCGATCCAAGGGTTGGTAGATTCTTCTCTGAAGATCGGGTTCAAAGGTCATTTCCTGAGTTGTCTACTTATCAATTTGCATCAAATAATCCTATATTTGCTATAGACTTAGATGGAAAAGAAGCCACTCAAACAACTTATACTGATGACGATGGGTTTACTTATGTTTGTATAAATGTAGATATTAAAGTTGTGAATAATAGTGGTAAAAATGGAATTGATGCTCAACTAACAGGTATTATGAATGCAATTGCAACCGAGGTCGAAGATGATGGAACCCAATACGATCCTGCAACCTGTACTCTTTTTATAACACACGTGAATATTATACCTGTTCAAGCAAGTCAAATTGATCCTAAAAAGGACTTTTATTTGGAATTTGTAGAAGATGTTAGTGGCACTGATGGAGATGGAAAGGGTATCGTTCTTGGTGCTACTGATAAATTAGGGGCAACTAAAGTAAATCGCATGCAGGTCCTTAATTTTATTGGATCGGAGAATATGGTTTATATGGGTAACGAAGATCCAATATTCCATATGATAAGAACAGGTGTGCATGAAATATTTCATGCTCTTGGATTAAATCATCCTGGCGAAAAAGTCAATGGCAAGAGAAGAAGGAAAAAATTTGCTAATTATGATTTTAACGGGGTCTATTGTGATCCAAAAACAAATGTTATGTATCAATCAAGATATGGAAGCGGCACTGATATAAACATAGGACAGTTAAATGAAATTAAGAATGCTATAATTAAAAATGAAGGAGC
The DNA here is from genome assembly GCA_013289395.1 of Bacteroidota bacterium. GTDB lineage: Bacteria > Bacteroidota > Bacteroidia > JABEUT01 > JABEUT01 > JABEUT01. The sequence continues at coordinate 33,921 of JABCZY010000001.1, read as the reverse complement.
AAATAACGTCGAATTAAATACATCGACGCCTGCTCAGCAAAATACACAGGATCAAGCACAGAATAATTCAGGTGGCAGTAATAATGTCGAGGGTGGTGGGCAAAGAGATGAGGAAACGGCAGACCATGCTGATGCAGAATCAATGAAAGGTGGTGTTCCCGATAATGATAGTGGCAGTTCTGGTGGTGATGGAAGCGCACCTTTCTCAGGTGGAGGGGATGAATCTGGAGGGCAGTCATCAAGTGGTGATTCTACAGCATAATTTTTTACAAAAAAATGACTCCTAAATACTCATATGTGACTTTACTTCTAATAATGCTAATGAATATATTAATTAGTGATTATGGTAAGTGCTGTTGTGTGAAAGGTAGATATTCACATATCAGGCAGAGTGGAGATAAGAAGAGTGCTAAATATAGTGTACATATTAATTATAAGATCAAAAAAATTCCTGAAAAAGGGTCGTCACTGCCTGATACCAATTCACTACTTTTAGTTTTTTCGAATTCATATGATTCGAATAATATTAAAATTTATGTGAATGACACTATTTATAAAGATTGTATTATCAATACTAACCGTTCTACTGAATTAGCATATGCAAAGAAAATTCAAAAGATTAATCAAATAAAATCTATTGGAATACAGGTTGATAATGGACCTATAGCCCATGTTTTAATAAAACCCCACGCTTATATAATGGAAGTCGAATATTATAGGGATACTCGTAAGCTATATATATTATTTAGTGACCGATACCCAATGCTTGATTAAGGTGAGAAGATTTACCTATGCAGTGATTAAATTTCCTGTTGATGAAATTGTAATAATACTATTAGCATGTTTGGGGCACAATAGTTGTTTGGCTCAAATAAGTACTAAACAATCAATCGAATTTATTAATCAAGTTGAAAAGTTTGAAAACAATGGGAATTATAATGGTGCAATCGAACTTCTAAAGGAAGCATGTATTAAAGACTCTAATAATATAGATTACCTGTATGAATTAGGCAATGCATATTATTTAAAAGAAGATTACACTTTAGCATTAGAGCAGTTTAGAAAGACCTTAACTAGTAACAATGTTACAGATGAGTGTTATCAGATGTTAGGCAATACCTATGATGAGCTCGGAGATACAATCAATTGCCTTAAAGCGTATGACAATGGACTAAGGAAATTTCCCAAATCTGGTAAACTATATCTTGAGGAAGGTAATTATCATTTTAACAGAAAGCGATATACAACTGCACTAGCATACTACGAAGAGGGAATAAGACTGGAGCCTGAATTCCCTTCTAACTATTATTGGGCTTCAATTTTATATTGTTCTTCACAAGAATCTGTTTGGGGTATGTTATATGGGGAAATCTTTATTAATCTGGAACGAAATTCTGAACGTACACCGGAGATAAGTAACTTATTATTTGACACCTACAAACGAGAAATAACTATTGATAGTAAAGGCGCAAAAGTTGATTTTACCAGAGACAATACAATTAATATCACTAATAGTAATTCCAAACACGTAAAAATGCCTTTTGGTATAGGTGTATACGATCCTTTAATGCTTATGGCGATAGCAGGGAATAAAGTGCTTGATATTAATACATTGGATAAGATAAGAACAAAATTCGCTGAATTGTATTATGGTAGGAATCTTGACACAAAATACCCTAATGCTTTGTTCTCTTACCAAAATTATATTCTTAAAGCTGGTCATATGGAGGCGTATAATCATTGGGTGCTAATGCAAGGAGATCCTGATGGCTTTAGAAAATGGAGGGATTCTAATAAAGAAAAGTGGAATAATTTCATGCAATGGTTCAAAGAACATCCAATACCAATAAGTGATTCTAACAAGTTCTATAGCTATCAATATTAGTGATAAGGCTCCTATTATTAATGTAAAAGAAAGTACTAAACCAAAATCTTTAATGTAAAGAAAGACTTATTTTACTAAATTTGTTTTGATTTATTAACCACAAAACTAAAATACATGAAAAACCAAATGCTACTCTTTGCAATGCTACTATTTGTTGGAAATACTTTTGCCCAACAGGCACAAGTAAATAAGGGCAAGGGTGCAACTGAACAGAAACCAATAGCCCAAAAGAAAATTGCACCTGCCCCTAACTCAAAACCGAACTTTAAACCTGGCACTGGCGTTGCCAAGCCCAATGAAGTAAAGGGGCCGCCTCCAACAAATACTCAACAGAAATAATTTCTTCCACCAATCTTTTAAATTTTAAACATTATGAAAAACTTAAGTTTAACTCTTGCAGCACTAATATTATTTGCCGGTGTATCATTTGCTCAGCAAAAGCAAGATGATAAAAGCAAAACTGCCACGGAAACAACAAAGCATGCTTCTACACCGGCCAAAACTAAAATGACTAACAACCATGTTGAGGGTACCGGAAAGATACCTGCTCAAAAGACGGAGAAGAAGTAATACTATAGTTTAGTTGAATTAGGAGAAGAGATCTTCTATTTGACTAAACTTATTATTGGAATTGGAACTTTCCCTTTACCACAAGCGGTAGTAGGTAAGTTAAATTCAAAGGTGTAAAATAGCTGCGAATTTGAAGGGTGTATCACTTTCGCTTCACCTAATAAAAAGAGTGTGCGACAAATAGTTAGTAATCAGCAATATGCCTTTGAGATTCGATTCCTGCCAGAGCCACTTCCCCAATTTCGCCCAGTTTCGCCCATTTTCATAAATCTTAAATTTTGTGACAATTAAACAGAGTACAGCAAAAAATATGATGTAACAAGGCGATACGATACTTAAGTAGTGCATCTTATTTGTATTGGTAGTGCCTTATTTTTTACTTATGCGCAGTAATCCTATTCAGGATATATATCTTTGAGCATTCAAATTTGTACTTAAAAGTGAAAGGCAACATCCTTATAATAGACGATGAAGATAAACTTCGGTCTCTGCTAACCCGAATAATAGAGCTTGAAGGATATACTGTTATCGAAGCATCAACTATCAAAGATGGATTGAAAAAACTTGAGAGGGAACAAATAGATGTAGTTATTACCGATGTTAAATTACCTGATGGAAATGGTGTTGAACTGACTCAAAAAATAAAAGCACTTTACCCTCAAATTGAAATTATAGTCATTACAGCGTATGGAACTATTTATGACGGTGTAAAGGCTATGAAAAATGGTGCTTTTGACTACATTGTAAAGGGTGATGATAATGATAAGATAATTCCCCTTTTGTATCGTGCAGCAGATAAAGCTCAATTGCAGCAACGTATTCATCTACTTGAGAAAAAGGTAGGCAAAAAATATAGTTTCGAAAGTATAATTGGTACTTCAAAACAAATTAAAAATGCGATTGACATAGCTCAAAAAGTAGCTGCCACCGAGGCTACAGTTCTGTTATTAGGTGAAACGGGAACAGGTAAGGAGGTATTTGCGCAGGCTATTCACTATGCAAGTAACAGAAAGAATAAGAATTTTATTGCTGTAAATTGTTCAGCACTTGGTAGAGAGCTACTCGAAAGCGCTTTATTCGGGCATAAAGCAGGAGCGTTTACGGGAGCAATTAAAGACACCAAAGGTTTATTTGAAGAAGCTAACGGAGGCACTATTTTTCTCGATGAGATCGGGGAAATGGATAAAGACCTGCAATCGAAACTATTGCGTGTGCTGGAAACAAGCGAGTTTATGAAAGTAGGTGAAAGCATACCTACTAAAGTAGATGTGCGTGTAATAGCAGCTACTAATCGTGACCTGCAAAAGGAAGCAGAAAATGGTACGTTTCGCGCCGACCTCTATTATCGCCTTGCTGTTTTTCAAATTTCGTTACCTTCTTTAAGAGATCGTCAAAAAGATATAGAGCTTATAGCATTATTTTTCCTTAAACAGTTTTCAGAAAAGGTAAATAAAAGAGTACCTGAAATGAGCATTGATTTTATTGAAAAGCTGAAAGCATATGAATGGAAGGGTAATATCCGTGAACTTAAAAATGTGATGGAGCGTATTGCTATTCTATCAGTCAATCCTGTTCTTACTGTTGAGGATCTTCCTTTCGAAATTAAAAATTGTTCTACGGGACAAAGCAGTTCATCATTCTCTCTTTCTGAAATAGAAAAACAACATATTCAAAAAGTATTGGAATATACCAAGGGGAATAAAACAGAGTCAGCCAGGCTTTTAGGTATAGGGTTGACAACATTGTACCGGAAGCTAGAGGAATATAAAATCACATAAAGGTTCCCTCTTAAATTTAATGCCTTCCAAAATGATAATTACCCTACCAAAATGGAAGGGTATTTCATGGTCTATTTCTATCTGACTTACAGTATAAGCTCTATAATAAACTGATAATCAGAATTATAGTTGATTGTTGATTTACTGCCAAAAGTAATTGGCACGGTTATTGGTTATATGCCTGTATAAAAAACAAATATGGAAACCAATCATACAGTTATTCAGGGTGCCGATGTAAAAACAATCCTTGCAAATAGCATTCCTGAATTACATATAGAACAACCGGCAGAATGTACATTGTGTAATGTATTAGATAGGTTTGCCGACTATACAATTGATCTTATAAAAAAAGGAAACCTAGCCATTATCGGTGATTGCTTTAATGCAGCTGGGCAGCTATATGAAGAAGGTAGTACTGAAGTGAAAAGTGCTATAGAAAACGTCTATGTTTTTTCCATAACTATTTTCTTCGATATGGCTCATGCAGCATCTAAACAGGTTAAAGAGCTTTTACCAGCCTCCCTGATGGAAGAATATCGTAAACAAGCTTCGTGTAGTCACCCTTAATTAAGCAATTGAGAAATATCACATACCAAACTGAGGGATGTCATATGTAAGGGTACTCTATTGCATGACTTTTGAAAAATAAGAAATATCGCAAAAAACAAAATTGAAATTTTAAATAACGTAAAGTATGATGACACTTATTCTTTTCCTCGGATGCATTGTTGGTCTGTGGATACTATTCAAATCAATTAACTTTTTCGATAAAATATAAAATTATGATCATACTATTTATTTTATGCATTGCAGTTTTCTGCTATCTGGTTTACGCACTTATTAAACCGGAAAAGTTTTAGAGACAAAACGTATTTATACTATTCGTTATGAACACAGAGATTACAGGTATTATTGTTACGTATGGAATTACTTTACTATTAGCCATTCCATTAGGAAAGTATATAGCCAAAGTATTTGCCGGAGAAAAAGTATGGACTGATTTTCTTAAGCCATTTGAACGTCTTATTTATCGCCTCTCGGGTATCGACCCTACAGAGGAGATGAGCTGGAAAGGTCATATGAAGGCAATGCTGACTATAAGTTCATTGTGGCTTGTATATGCATTCTTTGCACTTATATTTCAGGATAAACTACCCTTAAACCCTGATCGTAATCCTGGTCAAACACCAGACTTAGCTTTTAATACAGCAATTAGTTTTTTGGTAAACTGTAATGTACAAGATTATAGTGGAGAAACGGGGGTAACCTATTTCACTCAATTATTTGTGTTAATGTTCCTGCATTTTGCTAGTGCCGCTTCAGCTATAGCAGCTATGATGGTAGTTTACAAGGGCATGAAAGAAAAGAGTGTGACTACACTTGGCAATTTCTGGGATTTCTTTGTGAAAAGTATTACCCGTTTTCTTTTGCCAGGTGCTGTATTGGTAGCAATTATATTGGCATTTAATGGCACACCAGCCAGCTATAAAGGTAAGGACACAGTAATAACCATGCAGGGTGATACCACGCAGGTATCTCGTGGCCCTGCGGCAGTTATGATAGCTATTAAGCATTTGGGTACAAATGGTGGCGGATGGTTTGGTGCTAACTCTGCTCACCCATTTGAATGCCCTAACTATTTAACCTATATGCTTGAAATGATAGCGCAGGTTGTTATACCTATTGCATTGGTATTCGCTTTAGGATTTTATTTGAAAAAGAAAAAATTAGCTTATGTAATTTTTGGAGTGATGACTATTGGAATGTTCATGTTCCTTATTCCAACACTCCAGGCAGAGATACATGGCAATCCTGCCATTGCTCACATGGGTATCAGCCCAACAAATACAGCAATGGAAGGCAAGGAAGTGCGTTTCGGTGTACCTGCTACAGCGTATTGGAGTACGGTTACTACAATTATATCAACAGGATCTGCAAATGGCGCACATGATAGCTATATGCCAATGACTACAGCCATGCAATTAATGGCTATGATGGTGAATTGCTTTTATGGCGGTTGCGGCGCTGGTTTTCTTAACTACTACATATTCATTATTATAGCTGTATTCATTTCAGGCCTTATGGTAGGGCGCACACCTGAATTTATGGGGCATAAAGTTGAAGCGAAAGAAATGAAGATCGCATCCATTGCAGCTTTGTTGCATCCTTTTCTTATACTTTCATTTACCGCGTTAGCATCGTATGTTTTGGTTTATCATCCTGATATCCATTGGGCTTTCCAGCCAAAAAACTGGCTTGGAAACCCAGGGTATCATGGCTTCTCGGAAATGCTTTACCAGAATACTTCTGTTGCTGCAAATAATGGCTCAGCAATGGGTGGGCTTACCGCAAATAATATGTTCTGGAATGTGACTACAGGCGTTATACTTTTAATTTCAAGGTTCATTCCAATAATAGCCCCGGTCGCTATTGCCGGTATAATGGCACAAAAGAAATACATACCAGAATCAGCAGGAACACTAAAGACTGATACGGGCACATTTGGTTTAATGACCTTGGCCGTAATATTAATTATTGCAGCTCTTGCATTTTTCCCATCACTTACATTAGGCCCATTAGCAGAACTTTTCAATATGAAATAACGATACAGAATATTTGAATTATGACTAATAATAAAAAAAATACTTCACTCTTTCAAAAAGATCTGGTAAACGGAGCCTTAAAACAGTCTTTTGTTAAGCTTGACCCAAGGATTCTCTGGCATAACCCGGTAATGTTCACGGTTGAAATAGGCACAGTAGTAATGGCCATAGTAACTGCGAATATTTTTATCAATCACGATAAAAGTCAGGGTACATTGATGTACAATCTTATCATTACATTAATCCTGTTCCTTACCGTACTATTTGCAAATTTTGCTGAAGCGCTTGCTGAAGCACGTGGTAAAGCACAGGCTGATTCACTTCGTAAAACCCGGGAGGAAACCCCTGCCAAAAAAGTACTACCCCTTGGCGAAATGTATGTTGGCGAAATACAGGTGGTAAATTCATCAACCTTACAGAAAGGTGATGTGTTTGTTTGTGAAGCCGGTGATATTATACCCATTGATGGCGAAATAATAGAAGGGCTTGCGTCTATCGATGAAAGTGCTATTACGGGTGAGAGTGCGCCTGTAATAAGGGAATCCGGTGGAGATAAATCATCTGTAACAGGTGGCACAAAAGTATTATCAGATAAAATAAAGGTGAAAGTAACTGCATCTCCGGGAGAAAGTTTTCTCGATAAAATGATTGCATTGGTAGAAGGTGCATCAAGGCAAAAAACACCGAATGAAATTGCACTTACTATATTGCTTGCAGGTTTTACACTGGTATTTATTATTGTATGTGTTACACTAAAACCATTCGGTGACTATGCACAAACACCGATTACTATTGCAGCTTTTGTGTCTTTGTTTGTTTGCCTTATACCTACAACAATAGGCGGGCTTCTTTCCGCAATTGGTATTGCCGGTATGGACAGGGCATTACGTGCCAACGTAATTACCAAGTCAGGTAAGGCAGTTGAAACGGCCGGAGATATTGACACATTATTGCTTGATAAAACAGGAACCATTACCATAGGTAATCGTAAAGCCACCAATTTTTATCCTGCTTCAGGAGTTGATGATTTTCTTTTCATACAGAATTGCCTTATTGCTTCACTTGCCGATGAAACACCGGAAGGTAAATCAATTGTAGCATTGGCTAAAGAAAGAAATGTAACCGTTCCTTCAGATTTTGATATTAAAAGGGTAACGCTTATCAACTTCACTGCTGAAACCCGTAGCAGTGGTATAAACTTAACGGATGGTAAACAGATCAGAAAAGGTGCCTATGATGCTATTAAAAAAATAGCCATAGAGGCAGGTAATTCATTCCCTTCTGAAACTGGTGAAAGAATAAAGATCATCTCATCAAATGGAGGAACACCACTTGTAGTTTCAGAAAATAAAAAAGTTATTGGTGTAATAGAATTGCAGGATATTATAAAACCTGGCATTAAAGAACGCTTTGAACGTCTTAGGAAAATGGGTATTAAAACCGTAATGGTCACGGGCGATAACCCGCTTACCGCAAAGTATATTGCAGAAAAAGCAGGTGTAGATGATTTTATAGCTGAAGCTAAGCCTGAAGATAAAATGGCATACATACGGGCTGAGCAGGCTGAAGGCAAATTGGTTGCTATGATGGGTGATGGTACCAATGATGCGCCTGCTCTTGCACAGGCAGATGTTGGTGTTGCCATGAACAGCGGCACACAGGCTGCCAAAGAAGCAGGTAATATGGTCGACCTGGATAATGACCCTACCAAGCTTATTGAAATAGTGGAAATAGGGAAACAGTTACTGATGACCCGTGGTACCTTGACAACCTTCAGTATTGCAAACGACGTGGCAAAATATTTCGCCATAGTTCCGGCACTGTTTATTGTTACTATACCATCATTGCAGGCATTGAATATTATGGGACTTAAGAGCCCTGAAAGTGCAATACTTGCTGCTGTTATATTTAATGCCATCATCATTCCATTGCTTATTCCGCTAGCATTAAGAGGTGTAGAATATAAACCTATTGGCGCAAGCGCTTTATTGAGGCGTAACCTGCTTATTTATGGCTTAGGTGGTATTATTATACCTTTTATTGGAATAAAACTGATCGATATGGCACTTGGTTTATTTATGTGAAATTTAAAACAGAATCATTATGAAAAAATATCTTTTACCATCCTTAAGACTCACAGCCGTATTGCTGGTCTTACTTTGTATATTGTATCCTTTGTTTATTGCTGCAGTTGCAAAATTGGCTCCGGGCGGAGGAGATGGTGTTACAGTTTCCTATAAAGGGAAAGTAGTAGGTTATGAAAATATCGGGCAAGGATTTAAAAGCGATAAATATTTTCAGCCACGCCCATCGGCAGTGGGTTATAATGCAGCCGGTTCAGGTGCAAGTAATAAGGGCCCTACAAATCCTGATTACCTAAAATCGGTACAGGCAGCTATTGATACTTTTATGGTACATAACCCGGGAGTTAATAAGGCTGACATTCCTGCTGAACTGGTAACTGCATCGGGCAGCGGATTAGATCCTGACCTTAGCCCTGAAGGAGCTAAAATTCAAGTTAAGCGTGTGGCTGCATTGCGCCATATATCTGAACAGGATTTAATGAAACTGGTAGAAGAACATACTGAAAAACCATTATTAGGTATTTTAGGACCTGAAAAAGTAAATGTATTGAAATTGAACATTGCTCTTGATGAAATTAAAGAGCTTAGTAAATAATAATCAGTAAATTAGTAAACAGATATAAATCAACACAACTATGAACACAGGAAAAACAGCGTTACTTGCATTAGCGGCTTTAGCGCTTACACAACAAGCTAATGCGCAGACAACACCTGCAAAGGATACTGCTAAACATGTGATAGCAGACCAGACTCCATTTGACAACATGGATCAAACATGGATAAATGGTAACGACCGTCGTGATTCATCTATATTCCATATACCGTACTTCAGTCCTGAAATTTTTATAGATGCTAATGCAACTTATTCATTTGCAAATCCTATAGACCATACCGTTGTTGGTTCTACTGCACTATCCCGCGATAATGAAATGCAAATATCACAATTAGGCTTTGGCGGCGATTTTTCGTACGGAGGGGCACGGGGAAGATTTATGACCCAATTTGGAACCCGCGATGAAGTGGTTCCAAGGAATGATTATAGCCCTTATCGTGGACAATATGATCTGCAGGATGCGTATCGTTACATAAGTGAAGCCTATGGAGGATATCACTTTAATGTATGGCATGGTATTAATGTTGATGGTGGACTATTTATGTCATACATTGGCCTTAACTCATATTATCAGGTTGAAAACTGGGATTACCAGGCTTCTTATACATCAGATAATACTCCTTGGTTTTTCAATGGAATACGTACACAGCTATTTCCATCAAATAATCTAAAGATTGAATTATGGCTCATTAATGGTTGGCAGAGTTATGCTACTTTTAATGATATGCCGGGTTTTGGTGGAAATATCACATGGTGTCCTAATGAAAATATAAAACTTCTAACAAACGATTATTATGGTTCCGATGCAGCGGGCATTTTAGCCAGGCATAGATTCCACTCCGATAATAGTCTTTTAGTAAGGTATTTTCATAAACCAAAATCATCAAGTGGTATAACTCAAATGGCATTCTCATTAACCGGTGATATTGGCGATGAATCAGGGGGTGGAGTAAATGGTTTTGTTAGTGGTGATTCAGCTAAAGGGCCAGCTCAATATTTTGCAAGTGCAATGATTTACAATAGAATTTGGTTTGCACACGGTAAGCTGGCATGGTTAATTGGCGGGGGCGTTATGAATAATCCAGGTCGTTATTTAGTTCTTGAACCAACAGGTCAGGCTAGCGATCTTCCTACCCCTTCTGCAGTTGTATTGCCAAATGGAACAGTATTACAAACAACTACACAAACAGGTACAAATCCTTTCACACAAAACCCGGGAGATCAATTTCATGCAATGGATTTCTCTACTAATATAAGCTGGCTGCCAAGTCAGAGTTTTGAATTCAGGTTAGAATATGTGTACCGATACGCCAGTGTTCCTTATTTTGCTGGCCCGGGTGGTGTTACATCGCCAACAGGCTATACAACGACCCCTATTCCGGCGGGTTGGAAACCTGATCTTTTAACACATGAAGATCGAATTATCATGGCAATTCTTGTTAGGTTCTAAGAGGCCTGAAAACAGTATAGCTTTGCGCTATGCCTGAAGAAAGAGAGCAAAACGCAGAACATTTCCTTGAACTTATCCGCAAATCCAGGCGTGGTAAGTTCAAGGTTTATATAGGCATGAGTGCTGGTGTGGGCAAAACATACAGAATGCTGCAAGAAGCGCATACATTATTAAAAAACGGTATTGATATTCAATTAGGTTATATAGAAACCCATAACCGAAAAGAAACCCACGACTTATTGGAAGGACTTCCGATAATACCACGCCGGAAGCTTTTTTATAAAGGAAAAGAATTGGAAGAAATGGATACTCAGACCATTATTAATACCCATCCTGAGGTGGTAATTATTGATGAGTTGGCTCACTCGAATATTGAGGGCAGCAAGAATGAAAAACGTTGGCAGGATGTATTCGAAGTATTGGACGCAGGAATAAATGTTATAAGCGCAGTAAATATTCAGCATATTGAAAGTTTAAATGAGGAGATCCAAAAAATAACCGGCATAGAGGTAAGCGAACGTATACCCGACAGGGTGTTACAAGCCGCGGATGAAGTTGTGAATATTGATTTAACTGCTGATGATCTGATAGCCCGCTTGAAAGAAGGTAAAATATATGACAAAACAAAAGTAGAAACTGCACTTAAAAATTTCTTTCAGGCAGAAAAGATATTACAGCTCCGGGAGCTGGCCCTGAGGGAAGTCACATCACAGGTTGAACGGAAAATAGAAAATGAGATCCCCAGAAATATTGCAGCGCGCCCTGAACGTTTTCTGGCATGTGTAAGCTCAAATGCTGACGTGTCGAAAATGATAATAAGAAAAGCGGCAAGGCTGGCTTCATATTATAATTCAAAATGGTATGTATTATACGTGCAAACTGAGAAAGAAAACTCCGATAACATTGAACTGGCTGCCCAGCGCCATTTAATAAACAATTTTAAGATGGCAACCGAGCTTGGCGCTGAAGTAATTCAGGTTACTGGTAAAAGTATAGCAGCTGCAATTATTGAAACAGCAGAACAAAAAGAAATCACAACCATTTGTATCGGTAAGCCTCATTTTAATTTGCTTCAGTTGATTATGAGTGGTGGCGTATTCAACCAGTTGCTGCAAAAAATGTCTTCATCAGAAATTGACCTAATAATTCTCTCCTAATGAAATTGCGCATTAAAACCAAGTTGTCGCTTGGCTTGACTTTTTTCTTTGTAATGATTGTTTTAATTGGCGCTGTTGGTTTGCTTGCAATTAATCGCCTTGCCGATGAATCGAAGAATATATTGAAGGCTAATTATGAAAGTATTGAGTATTCAGAAAATATGCAGCAGGCTATTGATGCTTACGAAACCAAAGAGCCAGAAGCATTGAATAAATTCGAGAAGAACTTAAAAGCACAGGAAAGCAATATAACCGAAGTTGGAGAGCAAGATGCAACTGCTTCGGTGCGTGAAATGTATGAAAGGCTCAAAACCGCAGATTCGGTTACAACCCCAAAACTTGAAAAAGACTTACGGGCGGGCCTTTATAAAATAAGCGACTTGAACACTAATGCTATTGTAAGGAAGAATAATGAAACTCAGCAAACAGCAGATAAATTGAAAGTTTATCTCGCTATACTGGCAACTGTAGCTTTTCTTATTTCTTTTACAATGCTCCTCAACTTCCCAGGGTATATTGCCGACCCCATTAGCAAACTAACTGAGGGGATAAAACAAATAGCTAACAGGAACTATTCGCAACGGATGCATATTGAGAAAGGTGACGAGTTCGGGGAATTAGCCGAAGCCTTTAATGCAATGGCTCAAAAGCTGGATGAGTATAATAACAGTAACCTGGCTAAGATCATCTTCCAGAAAAAAAGAATTGATACCATCATTAATAACATGAAGGATCCTATTATCGGGCTTGATGAAAAAAGGAAAATACTTTTTGTTAATTCATCATCTATAAAAATATTGGGTATCAATGCCACTGAACTCATTGGCAAATATGCACCTGATGTTGCTTTAAAGAATGATCTGTTACGAGCCCTTATTTCTACTGAAGAAGGAGTAGCTCCACTTAAAATATATGCCGATAACAGAGAAAGTTATTTTACAAAAGAAGTATTGAAAATAACAGCTGATGAACAACCCATTGGTGAGGTTATTATACTAAAGAATATCACCCAATTTAAAGAGCTCGATCTTGCCAAGACTAACTTTATTGCTACGGTATCTCACTCATTAAAAACGCCAATTTCATCTATTAAAATGAGCCTGAAACTATTGGCTGATCAAAGAGTTGGGAATACAAATGAGGAGCAAAAGCAACTTATTAATCATATAAAGGAAGACAGTGAGCGTTTGCTTAATATTACAAGTGAGCTTTTAAATATGACACAGGTAGAAACAGGTAATATTCAGCTTAACTTCAGGCAAACCAACCCTAAGGAGATTGTGGACTATGCAGTAGAAACAATAAGAATGCAAGCAGAGCAAAAACACGTTGCACTTGAAATAAGTTGCCCTGAAAAAACAAAGAATGTATTGATCGATCCGGAGAAGACAGTATGGGTCATGGTCAATTTACTATCAAATGCACTTCGATATAGTCCTGAGAATCAAAAAATGATTATACAGGTTAAAGAAAACGACTCTACAGTTGAGTTCTCAGTAAAAGATTTTGGTATTGGTATTCCGGATAAGTATAAAGACCGTTTGTTTCAAAGGTATTTCCAGGTACCCGGTAGTTCAAGAAGCGGAACAGGCTTGGGTCTTGCTATTTCCAAAGAGTTTATTGAGGCTCAGAATGGTAAAATAGGAGTAGAAAGTAAAATAGGTGAAGGTAGTAGGTTTTACTTTACCCTACCTGTGACATAATTTCTAGATTTACTTTATTCTTCTTATTATATGGATAAGATAATAAAAGCCCGCTATTAAAATGTGCTTTTAAGTCTACTAATTAATCTTAAAAGGTTTTGGAATAAATTATCTTTGAATAAAAGATAATTAAATATTAACCTTATTGAATTGTTTGGTAAATAGAATGCTTCACTTTTGTGTAACCAGAGCTCTTCAAGAGACCACAATGTATTGATAGTCATATTTTTATGCGCAGTGGTTCGATTCCTGCCAGAGCCACTACCCTACCAATAATAAATGACTCGTGAACAAAACCAGAATTTCAGGATTCTGGTTTTGTTATTTATTAAGGCAGTTAAATGGTTCTAAAAGATTAGATATAAGTAAGTATAAGTACATCGGTATTTATACTTAAAATTACCTGTTTTGCATAATTAGAAGGGATTTTAAAATAAATCCATGTTTATGACTTTCAGTAGTTTACTATATATTGCCCCTGTTTTTAATTGTATTATATTTCAATTAACAACGTATCTTTTATTGAATCATCACGTAGAACGAAAATAGTTAGGGAGTAAACATTTAATCGAGAGGCTTATGAGGAATTTTTACAAGATTTTAATTTTTGTTTTTCTTGCTAATGTCAATTATAGCTTTGCTGCTAATAATAAAGACAGGTACCCTACAGGAATTACTATTGCCGGAGGTGCAACTTATTGTCAGAACACCACTTCATCTAATCTAACAGTTACAATTACTACCACTACATGTACTGGCGCAATACCAGGTGGTGTTACAACTAATATTCCAATAACGGTTACCTGGTACCAGAATTCATCAAACTCTACTTCCGGTGGAACACTTGTTCAAACAACAGCTTCAACTACTGCAACAACAACCTATACTTATGCGCCTCCAACTTTAATTGCAGGGACATTTTATTATTACGCCACTGTAACATGGGCTGCTGGTGTTAATTGTGCAACAGCCGGATCTATTACAACAGCTTCTACCCAAACAGTTATCATCCTTTCGGGTTTGATATATACTTCCAGTTCCACTGATCAATATATTGCTTCTAATATTGATTTGAGTTGTACTGAAGTAACTAATGCTGTACAGGAAATAAAAATTGTGATGAACACGGGTGGTACTTGTGCAAGTACCATAACACAGTTTAACCTGACAACAGCGGGTTCAACAAATGCTGCAACTGATATTACAAGAGCCAGAATATATTATACCGGCCAAACACAGGGATATAATGCTTTTAATTTTTTTGGTTCTGTCAATAATCCGAATGGGGCATTTACTGTAAATGGTTCCCAGCCATTATTATTGGGTGCAGGAACATATTACTTTTATGTTTGTTATGATATTGCCTCCACTGCAACAAGTGGAGATGTTGTCGATGCCACCTTATCTTCATTTAACTATAATGGAAGCCTGATAAGTAATATGAGCCCTAACCCAACAGTTTCAGTTACTCTTGGTACTGGTGCCTGTCACGCTACCCCCGATTTGCCAAATCCAACCTCTAATTTTCAAACTGTTACCGCAGGTTCTTTAATAATTCCGATGGATAACTCGCACCAGAATTTATGGAAATCGAACGGTGTAACGTTAAATGGATTTAATATAAAGGCATATGGTTTAGTACGTGCGCTTTTAATGCAGGATATACCCGTTAAATGGATCATAAAATCGGGTAAAACAAAAGACAGTAGTGATTTTTCGGCCATTGCAACCAGATTATACCCTACTAATATTGCTGCTGCGTTACAGTACTTTAAGGCAGGTGAATTTGAAGTTGATACCACCTACCTTGCACGTTCGGTTTACCCGGGGGAACAAACAGCCACGCAGGTTATTTCAACATTTGCTACACGATGGAAAGTAGCAGTGTATAAGTTGAGCTCCAATACTTCTGTAGATGTTAGGTATACACTAAGCCACCGCCCAAAGATTGCTCTGTTCAATAATGGTGGCTTCCAATCTGTACAGTTAGCAATGCTGGATTCATCAAAAGTTTGGACATCACCCAATGTGGATACGGCATTAAGTGCTGGCTCTTTTTCAGGCTTGGCCGAATGTTTTACTTTCTGCTCGGAATCGCATTGGGATAATACTACAACTGTTCCTCCAGCTGCTGGCCCCATAAATTACCCAGCGGATACGAGCGTAGTACGACCGGTCTATCAATTTATTGAGGAAGGTGGCAATTTCTTGGCACAATGTGCAGGTATTGATAAGTATGAGAACCAAATGCAGCCTACCAGACACTTTCAGTCTTCACATGGAGTTGTGGATCAAGGTACTCAATTTACAAATTATTATGGAAACGCCGATATGGCATTTTCTCAGTTTCAGGGAACGGTAGTTTCAAGATCAGGTACGGTAGCAAGTTTTGAGCTATCATCAGCCGATACATCGTCATGGCACCCTGAAATGTATGAATGCGTCCATTCAGGTAAAGTAACGGGTGATACTGTAATTGCAGCAGGGGTACACTTGGGTAACCCGGATTCAGTGGGTGGAAATGTTTTTTACTTAGCAGGTCATGATTATCAGGCAGGTCAGACAGGTACTCTTAATTATATTAATGGAGTAAGAATGTATCTTAACGCTGTATTCGTTCCTGCCAACAGGCCAGATCCGACTCCGCTGCAAGCTGGTTCTAATGTTTCGATATGTAGTGGACAAAGTACAACATTAGGAGGAAGCCCTACCGGTCCTAGTAGCGGTGGTGGTACAGTATACACCTGGACTTCATCTTCAACAAATGTAAGTTTAAATAATTCCAGTTCAGCCAACCCTATTGCAAGCCCTACTGTTACTACTACTTACACAGTATTTGTTAATAGCAGTGGTTGTGCATATTCCCCGGCAAGCGTTGTTGTAACTGTAACTCCTACAACAGCAATTACAAGTCAATCTACTGCAACACAAACACAATGTGTGAGTGGAACCTTTACAGCGATGTTGGTAACTGCAACGGGAACAGGTACCTTAACCTATCAATGGTATAGTAATGCATCGGCCTCGAATAGTGGAGGTACATTAATTGTTGGCGCAATCTCATCAACTTACACACCTCCAGCAACAGTAGCTGGCACAACTTACTACTATTGTATAGTAAGTGGAACATGTAGTTCAGCAACCAGTGCAGTATCTGGAGCAATAATAGTAACTCCTACAACAGCAATTACAAGTCAATCTACTGCAACCCAAACACAATGTGTGAGTGGGTCCTTTAGCGCCATGTCAGTAACTGCAACCGGCACTGGCACGCTTACTTATCAATGGTATAGTAATGCATCAGCCTCGAATAGTGGAGGTACATTAATAATTGGTGCAACTTCATCTACTTACACTCCACTGTCCACCGTAGCCGGTACAACTTATTACTATTGTATAGTAAGTGGAACATGTGGTTCAGCTACCAGTGCAGTATCCGGGGCAATAATAGTAACTCCTGCAACATCAATTTCCAGTCAATCAACTGCAACACAAACGCAGTGTATTGGCGGAAGCTTTAGCGCCATGTCAGTAACTGCCACCGGCACCGGCACCTTAACCTATCAATGGTATAGTAATGCTAGTGCTTCAAATAGTGGTGGCACCTTAATTGGAGGAGCAACTTCATCTACATATACACCTCCTGCAACATCAGTAGGCACAACATATTATTACTGCATTGTAAGCGGAACATGTGCTAATGCAACCAGTGCAGTATCCGGAGCCATAATTGTTAATCCAGCTACGATAATAAACAGTCAATCGACAGCAACCCAAACACAATGTATTGGTGGAAGCTTTAGTGCCATGTCAGTTTCTGCAACCGGAACAGGTACGCTAACATATCAATGGTACAGTAATGCAAGTGCATCAAATAGCGGTGGTACATTAATAGTCGGAGCAACTTCATCTACATATACGCCTCCGGCAACCATTGTAGGTACAACCTATTATTATTGTGTTGTGGGTAGTACTTGTAGTGCATTAACAAGTGCTGTGTCAGGGGCTATAATAGTAACTCCTGCGACATCAATTTCAAGCCAATCAACTGCAACCCAAACACAGTGCGTGAGTGGGGCCTTTAGTGCCATGTCAGTAACTGCAACTGGAACCGCACCTTTAACATACCAATGGTATAGTAATGCTTCTGCATCAAATAGCGGTGGTACTTTAATAGTTGGTGCAACCTCATCGACATATACACCACCAGCAACCGTAGCTGGTACAACTTATTATTACTGTATCGTAAGTGGAACATGTAATACAGCAACCAGTGCAGTATCCGGGGCAATAATAGTAACACCTGCTACATCAATTTCCAGCCAGTCAACCGCAACACAAACGCAATGTATTGGCGGAAGCTTTACGGCAATGTCGGTTACTGCAACCGGAACAGGTGTCTTAACTTACCAATGGTATAGCAATGTATCAGCCTCGAATAGTGGAGGTACATTAATCGGTGGTGCAACCTCATCAACTTATACACCTCCTGCAACCGTAGTAGGTACAACTTATTACTACTGTATAGTAAGTAGTAGTTGTGCTAATGCAACCAGTGCCATATCGGGAGCAATAATAGTAACACCTGCCACATCAATCTCAAGTCAATCTACAGCAACACAAACGCAATGTGTTGGCGCATCATTCAGTGCCTTGTCCGTTACCGCAACCGGAACCGCACCTTTAACCTATCAATGGTATAGTAATGCTTCTGCATCAAATAGTGGTGGTACATTAATAGTTGGTGCAACTTCATTTTCATATACTCCTCCCACAACCATAGTAGGTACAAGCTATTACTATTGTATAGTAAGTGGTACTTGTAGTTCAGCTACTAGTGCGGTATCCGGGGCAATAATAGTAACTCCTGCCACAATAATTTCGAGTCAGTCAACAGCAACACAAACGCAGTGTATTGGCGGAAGTTTTACAGCTATGTCGGTAACTGCTACTGGAACAGGTACTTTAACCTATCAATGGTACAGTAATGCATCAGCCTCGAATAGTGGAGGTACATTAATCGGTGGTGCAACTTCATCTACATACACACCTCCTGCAACATTAGTAGGTACAACTTACTACTATTGCATAGTAGGTAGCAGTTGCGCTAATACAACCAGTGCGGTATCAGGAGCAATAATAGTAACACCTGCGACATCAATTTCAAGCCAATCAACTGCAACCCAAACACAGTGCGTGAGTGGGGCCTTTAGTGCAATATCAGTAACTGCAACCGGAACCGCACCTTTAACCTATCAATGGTATAGTAATGCTTCTGCATCAAATAGTGGAGGTACATTAATCGGCGGTGCAACTTCATCTTCGTATACACCCCCTGCAACTTTAGTAGGAACAACCTATTATTATTGCATAGTAAGTGGAACATGTAATTCATCTACTAGCGCGGTGTCAGGAGCAATGATAGTTAACCCGGCGACATCAATTTCCAGCCAATCAACGGCAACACAAACGCAGTGTATTGGTGGGTCGTTTAGTCCAATGTCAGTAACTGCAACCGGCACTGGCACGCTTACTTATCAATGGTATAGCAATGTGTCAGCATCAAACAGTGGCGGTACATTAATAGTTGGAGCAACTTCATCTACGTACACACCTCCTGCAACATCAGTAGGTACAACTTATTACTATTGTATAGTAGGTAGCACTTGTGCTAATACAACCAGTGCAGTGTCGGGAGCAATTATAGTTACTCCTGCAACGTCCATAAATAGTCAGTCAACTGCAACTCAAACACAATGTGTGGGAGGAAGTTTCAGTGCGATGTCAATAACTGCAACCGGAACGGCTACATTAACATATCAATGGTATAGTAACGCATCAGCATCAAATTCCGGAGGTGCTTCAATAGGTGTTGCAACTGCGTCCATTTATACTCCTCCAACTATAGTTGCGGGTACAACCTATTACTATTGTATTGTTAGTGGTCCATGCGGTAATGTTACAAGTGCAGTATCTGGTGCAATAATTGTAACTCCTGCAACATCCATTACAAGTCAATCAACAGCAACTCAAACACAATGTGCAGGTGGAGCGTTTAGTGCAATTTCTGTAAGCGCAACTGGCACCGGCACACTAACGTATCAATGGTATAGCAATGCATCAGCATCAAATAGTGGAGGTACATTAATAAGTGGTGCAACTTCGTCATCTTATACACCGTCGGCAGCAATAGCTGGCACAACTTACTATTATTGTATTGTAAGTGGAACGTGTGGTTCAGCAACCAGTGCAGTGTCTGGTTCATTTATTGTAAATCCAATTCCTGCTTCACCTACTGCATCTAATAATGGCCCAATATGTGCAGGTACAACATTAAACCTTAATGCAACAGTTGTAGCAGGTGCAACATATACTTGGAGTGGTCCTAATGGATTTACTTCTCTTTCACAAGATACTTCTATAACAAATGCAACTACAGCAGCAACAGGCACATATTCGGTTTATGCGACTGTAAGTGGATGTACAAGCTCTGCGGGAACAACTCCAGCTACGGTTAAACCTGTTCCTACAACGCCTACTGCAACTAATAATGGTCCAATATGTGCAGGTGCAACCCTAACTTTAACTACCGGTCTTGTAGCGGGTGCAACATATGCATGGAATGGCCCTGGTTTTACTTCAACTTCTCAAATAGCATCTATAACAAATGCAACAACTGCCGCAAGCGGAACCTACTCGATCACAGTAACAGTTGGTGGTTGTGGAAGCTCGGGTAATACTACTATTGCAACGGTTAATCCCATACCTGTTTCTCCAACAGCAAGCAGTAATACACCATTATGTATCGGTTCAACTCTTAATTTAAACGCTACTACTGTTGCTGGCGCAACATATGCATGGATTGGCCCTAATAGTTTTTCTTCTACTTCTCAAACTCCGACTTTAAGCGGAGTGGTAGTAGCCGATGGCGGTACATATTCCGTGACGGCTACTGTGAGTGGATGTACAAGCCCAGAGGGAACTACTCTTGTTGTAATTAATCCTCCACCTGCTGCTCCAACTGTAACAAGTAATAGCCCTGTTTGTTCAGGAAATACATTGAGCCTGCACGCAAGTAATATAACTGGCGCTAGCTATTCATGGACCGGCCCGAATACATTCACTTCAACCAATCAGAATCCCAATATTACAAGTGTTACTACAGCAGCTGCCGGAACGTATTCAGTTAATGCTACGGTGCCCGGTTGTGCTACAAGTCCTAATGGAACAATAACAGTAGTAGTTAATCAAACACCTGCTTCTCCAGCAGCAACAAGCCCAAGTCCAATTTGTTCAGGAAGCAGCTTGAATTTAACTGCAAGTACAGTACCAGGAACAACTTACACATGGACGGGTCCGAATAGTTTTAAATCCATTTCGCAGGATACATCAATACTTAATTCCACTACCGCGGCAAGCGGAACATATACTGTTGTCGCTTCAGCAAATGGATGTAATAGTTCAAATGGAACTGTTTCAGTTGTGGTTAATCAAACTCCTCCTGCACCAACAGTAGGAAGCAACAGCCCAATTTGTTTAGGTGGTGCTATTAATTTAACTGCAAGTACAGTTACCAGTGCAACATATGCATGGAGTGGCCCGAATGGTTTTACTTCCACCTCTCAAAATCCGAATATTCCCGTATCAGTTATCGCTGACTCAGGTATTTATTCGGTTAATGCCACAATACTAGGTTGTACAGGCCCGAATGGTACCGTGGATGTAAGTATTAACCCTCCACCTGCTGCACCTGTTGCCGGAAGTAATAGCCCTATTTGTGCCGGTACAACACTTAATCTGACAGCAAGTACTGTAACTAATGCAGCTTATTCATGGACAGGACCGAATACATTTACTTCATCAACACAAAATCCTAATATAAGTTCAGTTACTACGGCTGCTAGTGGAACATATTCCGTGACGGCTAAGGTACCGGGTTGCGTTGTAAGTAGTGCCGGAACAGTTAGTGTAACAGTTAACCCGATACCAGCTACACCAACTGCTACAAGCAACAGCCCTGTATGTACAGGATCAAACTTGAACTTGATGTCGAGCACAATAGGTGGTGCAACATATAAATGGACCGGGCCAAACAGTTTTGTTTCTATTTCACAGGACACTTCAATAAGTAATGTTATTCTGGCTGATGCCGGAACATATTCGGTAACTGCAACTGCAAACGGTTGCACAGGCTCAGCTGGAACAGTGCTAGTTACAGTTGATGTGCCTGCTGTGGTAAATGCAGGTACCAATCAAACTGTTTGTGCTAATAATGATGTGATTTCCCTGAACGGAAGTTCAAGCACAGGTTCAGCACAATGGAGTAGTAGTGGAACAGGTGCATTTACTCCAAGTAATACAACTCTTAATGCAACGTATACTCCAAGTAAAGCTGATACAACTGCAGGTAGTGTTATTCTTACTCTTACTTCGAAAAATAATGGAGCATGTAGTCCTGTAACCAGTAATATTACCATCACCTTCACTCACGCACCGTATGTGAATGCAGGCCCTGATCAAACTGTTTGTGGTAATAATGATGTAGTTACGTTGAATGGTTCGTTTACTACCTCAACCGGAGCTGTATGGTCAACTTCAGGTAGCGGAGTATTTGCTCCGAATAATACTACAATGAACGCTACGTATACACCTAGCTCAGCAGATACTGCCGCAGGAAGTATAACGCTTACATTAACAAGTACGGGCAACGGGCTATGTAGCGTTGTTTCAGATGGTATGAAAATAACGATTACACATGCTCCTAATGTGAATGCCGGTAGTAACGTTTCAGTGTGTAAGAACAATGCGAACGTTTTACTTAGTGGTACTTCCAGCACAGGTTCCGGAGTTTGGAATACATCGGGAAGCGGAACATTTTCTCCTAATGCAAACACATTAAATGCAACGTACATTGCAAGTAGCGCGGATACTGCTGCCGGAAGTGTTACATTGACCTTAACTTCTGGAAGTAATGGTACCTGTATTCCGGTTAATAAATCTATAACAGTTACATATACACCAATACCAAAAGTAAATGCAGGACCTGATGTTACAGCTTGTGCGAATAATGATGCGATTATACTGAACGGTACATCGGCAACAGGATCCGGCCAGTGGAGTACAAGTGGTAGCGGAACATTTACACCTAATAATACAACCTTAAATGCTACATACATACCGAGCAATGCTGATACAACAACAGGAAGTGTAACACTTACATTGGCAAGTACAAATAATGGAACATGCAGCCCTGTATCAGATCAATTGGTAGTTAATTTCACTCATGCTCCAACTGCAAATGCAGGATCAAATGCTTCAGTATGTTCCAATAATGCAAATGTTATATTGAATGGCTCATTTACTATTGCAAGTGGAGCAACATGGTCGACTTCGGGAAGTGGAACATTTACACCGAATAATACTACAATGAATGCTACGTATTCTCCTAGCTCTGCAGATACGGCAGCTAAGAGTGTAACCATAACTTTAACAACTACAGGTAACGGACAATGTAATGCTGTCAGCAGCTCAATGACAATTACATATACTATTGCCCCCCATGTTGAGGCAGGCCCGGATACAAAGGTTTGTTTAAGCAGTCCTGATTATACCTTAAGTGGGTATTCTTCGACAGGAACGGGAACATGGACAACACTTGGTACTGGAACATTTTCTCCGAATACAAACACATTAGGTGCTACATATAAACCAAGCACTGCTGATACAAGTGCAAAAACAGCAACTCTTATTCTAACATCTACAAATAATGTTTCTTGTAACCCGGTTTCAGATACAATTGTTTTGACTTACACCAAAACACCAGTTGTTACTGCGGGAAGCAATCAAACTGTTTGTGCTAATAATGATGATGTTTCTCTTAATGCAACTTCATCTACTGGTACAGGTAAATGGACCTCAAACGGAACAGGAACTTTTAGTCCTAATAATACAACGCTAAACGCTACTTATATACCAAGTAGTGCGGATACAGCATCGGGTTCAGTTAAATTAACATTCACAGCTACCGGTGGTTGCAATCCAACAGCAAGTAGTATAACTATTACAATTACACATGCGCCTTACGTTAATTCGGGGCCTGACCAGGCAGTCTGCCGGAATAATGCAAACGTTACGTTGAGTGGTATTGTAGGCGGTGCTACTACAACAGGAATATGGAGCACTTCGGGAACTGGTACATTTAATCCTGATAATCTTACCCTGAATTCGACCTATATTCCAAGTACTGCTGATACAACCGCAGGTAGCGTGAAGCTTGTATTAACATCTACCGGTAACGGAACTTGTAATGCAGTTACCGATACAATGATGATTACGTATACCAAGATACCTGTTGTTGGTGCAGGATCAGATCAAACTGTATGTGCAAATAATGATTCAGTACAATTAGCGGGTACTTCAACTTCGGGTTCCGGACAGTGGAGTAGCAGTGGAACTGGTAGTTTCTCTCCCAATAATAATACGTCAAATGCAATTTATATTCCAAGTAATGCAGATACAACCAGTGGAAGTGTAACACTTACATTCACTTCAACAAATAATGGCGGATGTACACCTGTCGCTGACCAAATGGTAATAACAATTAATCATGCGCCGGTTGTTAGTGCAGGACCTGATCAAAGTGTTTGTGCAAACAATGCAAATACTGATCTTACAGGTTCAGTGTCGAATGCTACCGGAGGGCAATGGGGTACAACTGGTAGTGGAATATTTACACCAAGCAATACTGCTTTGAATACAACATATGTTCCTAGTGCAGCTGATACAACAGCAGGTAGTGTAAAACTCTTCCTTGTCACTATAGGTAATGGTTTATGTAAGGCAACAACCGATACAATGGTGTTGACAATAACACATGCTCCTAATGTGAATGCTGGTGGAAATGCATCAGTTTGTAATTCTAGTCCTGACTATACCCTGAATGGTAGTTCAAGCACGGGATCGGGACAATGGAGTACTTTGGGTGATGGTTCATTCTCACCAAACAATACAACCTTAAATGCTACATATATACCAGGTACAGCAGATACAACTTCAGGAAACGTGAAGATTGTTCTTGCTTCTACAGGTAATGGTAATTGTAGTGCAGTTACCGATACGATGATAATAAGATATGATAAGAGGCCTAAAGATAATGCCGGTACAAATGTTACAGTTTGCGCAAATAATGATTCTATTTCTTTAAGTGGTAGCTCAAGCACCGGATCAGGACAATGGATCAGTAATGGAAGTGGTGCATTCGTACCAAATAGTAATACCCTAAATGCAATTTATGTTCCAAGTAGCGCTGATACCGGCGCAGGTGCAGTTACATTAAAACTTACAACAACTAATAACGGAGCATGTGCTGCATCGAATAGTCAATTTGTTGCAACTATTACTTCTGCACCTTACGCAAATGCAGGTATCGATCAAAGTATCTGTGGAAATGCTGATGCGGTTCTGTCAGGATCAATTAATAGTGTTGCGTCAGGTGCGCAATGGTCCACTTTGGGCAGCGGAACTTTCTCGCCGAACAATTCCACATTGAATGCAACTTATATTCCAAGTGCAGCAGATACTTCTGGACATAGTGTAAAACTTGTTCTTACTACTACAGGTAATGGCCAATGTAAAGCTGCTACAGATACAATGCTGATAAATATAAGCCCTGGTCCTAGAGTGAATGCCGGTGGAGATGTAACCGTATGTTTGAGTAATCCAGATTATACGCTCAATGGAAGTTCTTCAACCGGTGCAGGTATCTGGTCAACTACAAATGGAAGTGGTACATTCAGTCCGAATGTAAACACTTTAAATGCTACATATATGCCAAGTTCGGCTGATACAGCAGCACATACAGTAACATTGGTTCTTACTTCTTCAAATAATGGTGGTTGCTCTGCATCTTCTGATACAGTAGTATTAACATACTCTACTGTTCCAACAGCAAATGCCGGACCGGATCAAACATTGTGTGCGAATAATGCTACTGTTTCATTAAGCGGTGCATCGGGTACAGGTTCGGGAATATGGAGCACAAATGGTAGTGGCACATTTTCACCTGATAATACTTCATTGAATACAACATATATTCCAAGCAATGCAGATACAACTGCAGGTACAGTTACATTAACACTTACTACAACAGGTGGTTGTGGTTCAGTACCTGATAATATGACAGTAACATTTACACCTGCTCCATTTGCTAATGCGGGAACAGACCAGTTTGCATGCAGAAATAACCCTGATGTAACATTGAATGGTTATGTGGGCGGTGGTGCAAGTACAGGTTCATGGACTACATTGGGTAGCGGAACCTTCACTCCAAATAATGCTGCATTAAATGCAACGTATGTTCCAAGTACTGCAGATACAATGGCAGGAAGTGTAAAACTGGTTCTTACTACTACAAATAATGGTACTTGTAATGCTACCTCAGATACTATGGTTATTAATTTCACTGCGCCACCTAGTGTAAATGCGGGCGCTGACGAAAGCGGTTGTGCAAATAATTCAGTTGCACTGAACGGAGTAATAATTGGTGGAAGTGGAACAGGCATTTGGAGTACGGCAAATGGAACTGGGGTGTTTAGTCCAAATAACTCGACGCTTACCGCATCCTATATTCCAAGTAACGCCGATACTCTTGCTAAGAACATAGTTCTTGTGCTTACTTCAACTAATAATGGAAACTGTAATGCAATTACAGATACAATGGTGGTAACTGTTTCTCCTGGCCCGATTGTAAACGCTGGCGCTGATCAAACGGTTTGTGCTAATAATGCCAATGTTACACTTTCAGGTAGCGTTGCAAATGCAAGCGGTGGACAATGGAGTTCAACTGGTAGTGGAACATTTACACCAAGTAATACCTCACTTAATGCAACCTATATTCCAAGTTCCTCAGATATTACATCAGGCTCTATAGAACTTGTTCTGGCATCTATTGGTAATGGATTGTGTACTAAGGCAACAGATACCATGAAGGTTATTTTCTCACCATCGCCTAGGGTGAATGCCGGCGCTGATATATATGTGTGTACTGGTAACACAACGGCATCATTAAATGGAAGCGTTTCAGGTGGTGCAACTACCGGTATGTGGTCTACGTTAGGAAGTGGAACATTCAGCCCGGATAATGTCACCTTAAATGCTACCTATAATTTAAGTACTGTTGATACAATTGCAAAGACAGTGAAACTTGTACTTACTTCTACAAATAATGGAAGTTGCATATCAGTAACTGATACGGTTGTGATCAGAATTAACCCTATACCAATTGCAAATGTCAGCGCTGATACAACAGTTTGTGCAAGCAGCGCAAGCGTAGCAATACATGGAAATGTAACAGGAGGCTCAGGAACCGGTATGTGGTCTACATTGGGCAGCGGAACATTTACACCTAATGATAGTACTTTGAATGCAAATTATGTTCCTACTTCAGCAGATACTTCAGCGCACAGTGTAAAACTGATTCTTACAACTACGAAAGCGTGTATGGTCTCTACTGATACAATGGTTGTTTTCTTCAATTCTGCTCCGGTTGTAAATGCAGGACCTAATCAGGTTGTTTGTTCTAATAATGCGAGTGTTGTATTAGCAGGAAGCGTTTCAAATGCAAGCGGAGGTAAGTGGATAACAACTGGTGGCGGAATGTTTGCACCTAATGATTCTACTCTTAACGCAACATATACTCCAAGTGCTTCAGATATTACTACAGACTCTGTTAAGCTTGTTCTTGTGTCGAGTGGAAATGGATTGTGCACAGCAATAAGCGATACAATGAAAGTTACTTTCTCACCTTCACCTTCAGTAAGTGCCGGTTCTGATATTTTTGTATGTACAGGTAATACAACGGCATCGCTTAATGGAAGCGTTTCAGGTGGAGCAACAGCTGGTACCTGGACAACCCTTGGTAGTGGTACATTTACTCCTAATAATACTACGTTGAATGCTACATATAATTTAAGCAGTGCAGATACGGCAGCAAAGACTGTAAAACTTGTACTTACTTCAACTAATAATGGAGGATGTCTATCAGTTTCTGATACGGTTTTAATAAAGATCACCCCGATACCAACCGTTACAATTGGAGCAGATACTACTGTTTGTGCAAATAATAACAATATACCTATTCACGCTACAGTCTCTAGTGGTTCAGGAATATGGAAAACATTAGGCACGGGTACATTTATGCCAAATGATAGCACGCAAAATGCACACTATGTTCCTGGTACTGCAGATACGGCTGCGAAATCAGTTAAACTGGTATTTAGTGCAACTCATTCCTGCAGCCCGGTTTCAGATACTATGATGATAACTTTCAGCCCTGCACCTAAAGACAATGCAGGAACTGACCAGGCAATATGCGCAGGAAGTAATGTTATTCTGAAAGGTACAGTTGCACTTGCTGCTGGTGGCAAATGGTCTGGCAATGGAAGTGGCATATTCACACCGAATGATTCAGCACTGAATGCTGTATATGTGCCAAGTTTAGCCGATGTAACAACAGGCAAAGTAACTATTGTACTTACAACAACTGGTAATGGAGCTTGTTCTGCATCAACTGATACAATGATTGTAACTATACAATCTAAGCCAGTTGCAAACTTTAAGAGTTCCACAGCTTGTTTGAATTCTACAGTAAGCTTTACGGATGAATCTACGGTAAGTGTTGGCAGTATTTCGGCATGGAACTGGAACCTGGGTAATAATACCTCTGTTGCACAAAACCCAACTGATAATTATAATATAAGTGGCACACAAACTATAACTTTAATTGTCAGCACCAGTGCGGGTTGTTCCGATACAATCAGCAGAAGTATTTTTGTGAACCCATTGCCAACCGCATTATTTACAGTTAAAACATCATGCCCTGATTCGGCTCAGTTTACCGATAATTCAATAGTTAACCCTGGAGCAATATCAGCATGGAATTGGAAGTTTGGTGACTCTTCAACTAGTGCACTACAAAATCCTTTACATGTATATCCAATAAATGGTACGTATATAACTACTTTAATGGTTACTTCTGATTCTGGCTGTTCCGCATCACACAGTGATACCTTAACCATTGATCCTTGTAATAATAATGGAACAATTGCCAGTGCACCTGGTGTGCCTACAGCCTTTACGCCAAACGGTGACGGAAATAACGATATATTATATGTAAGAGGTGGCCCATTCAGTTTGTTTGATTTCAGAGTGTTCGACCAATGGGGTACACAAATATTCCAGGCCAATGTTCAGAGCGAAGGATGGGATGGTAAATTCCATGGCGCTGTACAACCTGAAGGAACTTTCGTTTGGACATTAACAGGTACTACAGTTGATGGTAAACAAGTAAAAATGACCGGTAACGTAACCATATTGAGGTGAGAAAAACTAGCGCTATGAAGAGAATTACCAGATATATAGTATTCTTTCTTGCAATGAGCAGTGTTAGTGCCATTGCTCAGGATTATCACATGTCTCAGTATGATATGGCAAGCCTTTATCTTAATCCTGCACTAACGGGAATGTATAGTGGCGAAAGGGGAGATTATAAAATATATAACGACTATCGTTCGCAATGGGGAGCCTTAGGCACGAGCCCTTATACTAATGAATACCTGGCATTTGATATGCCATTAAAGGCATGGGATAAAAACTTTGGAGTAGGGGCGTATTTTATAAATAATGCAGCTCCAATGGGTAGTTTCAATACTACTTCTTTTATGGCCTCAATTGCATATGATATTATGAGTAAAGATAATTCCAATGGCAAGCATTACCTGACTACGGGCATACAGCTCGGCTTCTTTTATAAGGAGTTCAACCCAAACAATTTTACATACGATAATCAATATTCAGATGCCATTGGTGGTTTTGATCAGAATATGCCAAATGGAGAAAGTTTCGCTAAAATGAGTGTGGCAAACTTCGATGCGAACTTCGGTATATTCTATAAATATATTGAAGAAAGCTCAAAGGTGCATCCGTTTTTTGGTTTTTCTATGCAGCATTTAACGGTGCCTAATGAATCGTTTACTTTTACAAAAAGCGATGTTCCAATGCGTTTTAATTTCCAGGGTGGGTGTGATTTTAATGTTAATGAAAAATTGAAGATCACTCCAATGTTATTTTACATGAATGAGGCCGGTGTTACAGAATTTGATGCGGGTTTGTTGGGTTATTATAAAATTGGTACAACTCCATTCCAGATTATTCTTGGTGCAAATGATAGAGTTAATGACGCCGTAGTAATAAATACAGGAATAAAGTATGGAGAGCATGTTTTTCGTTTCAGTTACGATATTAACACTTCTTACCTTGCTGCATTTACTGGTGGTAGAGGTGCTTGGGAGTTCTCGCTTATTTTGACAATAATAAAGGGACACCCTATGTTCAGCAGAAGTCAGATATAATCTGTGTTCTCTTTCTGAATTTATTTATTCGTATTTACAATTTTGTAGATTTGTTAAATAAATCGGGCGAATGAGGAAGGGTATATTTTATTTTGCTGCATTAGTATGTGCTAGCCTTATTCTCAATTCCTGTTCAACTTATAAAAAAAATCCTACACAGGTAGTGTTATGGCAATTGGGTGACCCTGGAGCGCTGAATCCTATTCTGGCAAGCGATCTGGGAGCAGCAGATATTGACAATAATATATTTCAACCCCTGTTGAATTTCGATTACCGAACACTTAAGTTAGTACCAATATTAGCTGATACTTTGCCAACAGTAAAGATCGATTCTGCAGGAAGAATGTTCATTACCTACGAAATACGAAAAGAAGCCAGATGGGATAACGGGTCTCCGGTTACGGCAAAAGATGCTGAATTTACTCTGAAGGTCATTAAAAACCCTGCTGTAAATGATGAAGCGCTGCGATCATACTATGATATGGTTAGTGATGTGATATTGTATCCTGATAATCCCAGGAAGTTTACAATCGTTTATAATGAGAAATACATGATGGCGGTGATTGCTACAGGAACTGACACTTATATTATACCCGAATACGTATATGATTCTAACAAATACATGGAGAGCTTCACCATAAAGCAAATGTATTCTGATACGGCATCTTTACATGACCCGAAAATGCTTGCATTTGGAAAAGGTTTTAATGCTGACAGGTATTCACGGGATCCTGGTTATGTTTCCGGAAGTGGGGCGTATAAATTCACGTCATGGGCAACAGGCCAGCGAATTGTATTAGATAAAAAAGCTAACTGGTGGGGCGATGAACTAAAAGCAAAGAATTGTTTTTTTGAAGCAAATGCAACTAAGTTGGTGTATCAAACAATTAATGATATGACTTCTGCACTTGTTTCTTTAAAGGCAGGTAATATTGATGTAATAGGTAATATAAGGCCTTCTGAGTTTGGTGACCTTTCTAAGTCCGAAAAATTCACACAGAATTTCAATACATTCAAAACATTACGACTGTCATACGCTTATATTGGATTAAATATGTTAGATCCGAAGTTTGCGGATATAAGAACCAGAAAAGCAATTGCGCACCTGATTGATGTACCCAGGATAATTAAAGATGTGTATTATGGCTATGCTCAACAAGTTACTTCGGCTGTTACACCAATGGATTCACTTGAGTATGATTATACCATTAAGCCATACGAATTTAATATAGATACCGCCAAAGCCTTACTTGCTGCTGCAGGTTGGAAAGACAGCGATGGAGATGGTATTTTAGATAAGTTAATAGATGGTAAAAAAATTGATTTCAGGGTTGTTTATATATGTAATGCGGGTAATGAACAAAGAAAAAAGGTTGGTTTAATGTTTAAAGAAGAAGCCAGAAAGGTAGGAATTGATGTAAGTATTGTGCAACAGGAAGCCAATGTATTCAGAGGGAATTTGAAGACACATAATTTTGACATGTGTATGGATGTATGGGGCTTTCAACCGGGGCCAATGGATTTCAAGCAAATATTTTATTCAACATCGGCACTTAACAAAGGTTCTAACTTTATAAGCTTCGGCAATGCTGAATCTGATGCATTGATTGATTCGATAAGAGTGGAGCTTGATGATATAAAAAGGGCCAAGATGGTAAAACGATTAGAAAGAATTATGCATGAAGAATGTGGCGATATATTTCTTTGTGCTCAGCAAGCTTTAATAGCAGCAAATAAAAGATACTCTAATGTCTACCCTTCATGTAATATGCCGTTCTTTTGGGAGGCCGGATTTGATGCCAATGCTGGTAAGTAATGTAATGCTATAGCATGCTGAAATACATAATTAAACGGGTATTAATTTTCATTCCTACTTTATTAGTTATCTCGTTCATTATGTTTATACTGGGTGTAAATGCACCTAGTGATCCAGTTGAAACTATTCTGACCAAACAGCAAGGTGAGTCGGGTCAATCCATAAAAAGTATTGCCGATGAAGCTGCCTATAATTCAGTTCGGCATAAGTTGGGACTTGATCTTCCATTATTTTATTTTAGTATTACAAACGCTACTGCCTGCGATACATTATACCGTATTCCAAAATCAAATGTTCGCGATAACCTGGCACACATAGCCTTTATATATGGTAATTGGCCAAATGTTGCACAGTATTATGCCACACTAAAACAATTCGAAACTGCTGTAAGCAAAATCAAATCCGATAGCTCAAATGCCGAAGATATCATTTCAGCAAAAAAAAATGTAAGTGAATTATATTCGGATTATGACCAGGGCAAGATAAATGTCGCCTTATCAAAACTTAATACTGTTCTTAGTAAACCACATTCAACTCTACAGTCACTTGCACCAAAGCTATCAGAATTAAAAGAGTCTGAAAAATACTTTATTGATCACCAGTCTCCTTATCAGAAATGTATTCCTGTAGTGCACTGGTATGGATTCAGAAACCAATATCACCATTGGCTTGTGAGCTTTTTGAAGGGTGATTTCGGTTTTTCATATCAGGATATGCGGCCTGTAAGTTCAATAATTGGGGATGCTATGAAATGGACACTTGGTATTAGTTTTATATCAATTCTGCTTGCATATTTTATTGCTATTCCGCTTGGTGTAAAAGCAGCAGTGAGCAAGGGAAGTAATAAAGAGAAGTTAACGACATCAGGACTGTTTATGCTATACTCATTACCAAATTTCTGGATTGCAACCATTCTGATCATTTTCTTTTGTGGTGGCGATTGGTTTTCCTGGTTTCCTGCACCAGGTGCTGCTCCAATTCCTTCCGATGCATCATTTATGTATCATATCACACAAACTATTTATCGACTCATATTACCGGTGTTATGCTGGACGTATACTTCGCTTGCTTTTATTTCACGACAAATGCGTGGCGGTATGTTAAATACCCTTGGCCAAGATTATATACGTACCGCAAGAGCTAAGGGATTGCCGGAGAATAAAGTAGTTTGGAAACATGCATTAGGTAATTCACTTCTTCCTATAATTACATTATTCGCGAATGTTTTTCCCCTGCTATTATCGGGCTCAGTTGTAATTGAACAGATATTTTCTATACCGGGCATGGGTCAGGTTAGCTATAATGCATTGGTAGCAAATGATTATCCGGTAGTGTTTGCAAATACAATGTTTGCTGCCTTGCTTACTCTCTTTGGGACATTGGTCGCTGATATATTATATGCAATTGCTGACCCCAGGATCTCATATTCAAAACGTGAAATTGTATGAGCGATTCTAAAAATATAGATAACGACGCTTCTTCGCAAGGCTATTGGAGGATGGTTCGAAAGCAGCTCTTTAAAAATAGAGTTGCAAAATATTCCATCAGGTTCATTGTTGTACTACTTGTATTTGCTTCATGTGCGGATATTATAGCAAATGAAAAACCGTTGGCTTGTAATTATCAGGGGCATACGTATTTCCCGGTTTTCAGATCGTATTTAGTCTCAATAGGTATAAGTGAATGGCCTGCAGAATTACAAAATGTAGAGTGGAAAAAACTCAATTATCAATGGGCTGTTTTTCCACTTATACCATACTTGCCTCAAAATATTGATGAAGCTAACATACATTCAGTTGGCCCTTTTGATAAACAACAAGTGAGTTCCATTCATTGGAGGCATTGGCTTGGTACGG